>JAJRXL010000521.1 GCA_024276335.1 Bacteroidota bacterium | reverse complement strand
TTTCTGTTCCGGTTCGTCACTCATGTATCGTGATTTCATTGGCTAAAAAAATGAAGTCATCGACCGTCAGTTCTTCCGGTCTGCAACCCAGGAAGGGCGATACGGAATCCGGAAGGTGACCAGCCATGTTCATATGCCTCAGGCAATTTAGCATTGTTTTCCGTCTTTTCCCGAAGGTCCCTCGCACGATGCACCGAAACACCTCCATGTTTCGTATTCTCTCAACACGCGAGGTGTGAAAAGCGAGGTGCAAAACCGCGGACATGACACGCGGTTTGGGGGTGAAAACGGTTGGCGGCACCGTGAACGACATTGTCACATCGCTGTAGAGCTGGGCCATTACGGAAAGAATACCGTACTGTTTTGTCCGGGGATGGGCGGTAAGCCGCTCTGCGACTTCTTTTTGCATCATAAGAACGGCATCCTTGATGACATCAGCCTGATCGAAGAGATGAAACAGGATCTGGCTTGTCAGGTAGTACGGAAGGTTTCCGATGATCCGGCAGGGCATTGCTTGAATATCGAGAGTGCGGAACTCCACATCCAGGATATCTTGTTGGAGTACGCGGAGATTGGGAGCGCCAAGAGCTATTTCATCGAGAATGGCTGTCGCTCGCTTATCGATTTCCACCGCGATGATCTCGGCTTCGCATGCAACCAAATGGCGGGTAAGTACTCCGGTCCCTGCGCCGATTTCGATAATACTATCGCCGGGGCGAGGATCGAGCGCCCGAACGATTTTCCGGGCCGTATTCGGATCGGTGAGAAAATTTTGGCCCAACGATTTTTTCGGATGCAGTTTCACAGTGGCGAAAAATACTCAGATGTGGATTGCAGTCAAAACGATGGGGCTTGTATTTTCAGTTGTAATGTGGCGTGAGAATCGCCAATATCATAACAGAAGCAATGGGTGTTCGAAAAATCTGGAGCGCATATATTCATGAATGAAGAGTTCAGGTCGGGGTACGTGGGATTATTCGGCTTGCCAAATGTGGGCAAATCGACGTTACTTAACCAGATACTGGGCACGAAAATCTCCATCGTGACGAAGAAGCCGCAGACAACACGGCGGCGGGTACTGGGAATTCTCAACGGCCCGGATCACCAGGTGATCTTTGTGGATACTCCCGGACTGCTCGACCCGCGGTATCTTCTTCAGAAAGCGATGATGAGTGAGGTACAGAGTGTCCTCAATGACGTTGACCTGTCCCTGGTTGTGATCGATGCAGAACGCGCTGCTTCCACGGGGTCGCCTCTGCCCGCACCATTGCGCAAGGCACTGGAACAAATCTCGACGCCGGTGGTTGTGGCCTTGAACAAGATTGACCTCGTTCGGGACAAAGGAGAGTTGCTTCCTTTGATTGATACTTTGCAAAAAGACTGGTCATTCGAGGAGATTTTTCCCGTGTCGGCTCTCACCGGCGATGGGACCCAGGAGCTTGTCCGTGCCATTATTGACAAGTTGCCGTATCACCCGCCATTTTACCCGACCGACCAGTTGAGTGATCAAAACGAACGCTTTTTCGTGGCGGAAATCATCCGGGAAAAAGTTTTCTCGTATTTTCACCAGGAGATACCGTATTCGACCGAGGTCGTGATCGTTGACTATCAGGAACGCGAGCAGGGGAAGGATTTTATCAGCGCCGAGATACTTGTAGAACGAGACAGTCAACGCCGCATCATCATTGGAGAAAAAGGGAAAGCCATCAGGCAAATCGGGCAACACGCGCGGCAGGAGATAGAACTATTTTTGCATCGACCGGTATTCCTGGAGCTTCACGTAAAGGTGCGGGAGGGATGGCGAAACAACCCGACCTCCTTGCGCGCGCTTGGATACCGGATCCATTAGCGGACAGGACTCATGAATAGAACATCAGATATTCTCAAAGGACAGCCTCTGGCCGAAGAGCTGGAAATCGACGCGACGATACGCCCCCGATCATTCGATGAATTCGTGGGACAGAAAAAGATCGTGGAGAATCTGTACGTGTTTATCCAGGCGGCGCGCCAACGGGGAGAGGCGCTTGATCACGTGTTGCTGACAGGTCCGCCGGGCCTGGGAAAAACCACCCTCGCTTATATCATTGCCAATTGCATGAGAGCGGATATCAAAGTCTCCTCCGGTCCCGTTCTCGACAAGCCCGGCGACCTGGCCGGACTGCTCACCAATCTCGAAGAGGGAGGGGTTCTGTTCATTGACGAGATCCACCGCTTGAGCCCGGTGGTGGAGGAGTATCTTTACTCGGCCATGGAGGATTTCGTACTCGATATCATGATTGATTCCGGTCCCAGCGCGAGGAGCGTGCAAATCGATTTGAAACCGTTCACACTGGTCGGGGCGACGACGAGGGCCGGATTACTTACCGCGCCGCTGCGTGAACGCTTCGGGGTCACCAACCGCCTCGATTATTACCCGGCGGAAGACCTCTACCACATTGTTGTTCGTTCCGCCAACATACTGGAAATCGAGATTGAGAATGATGGCGCGCTGGAAATTGCCCGCCGTTCCCGCGGAACGCCGCGAATCGCCAACCGTCTTCTGCGCCGGGCCCGGGACTTTGCCCAGGTCAAAGGCGATGGCCGTATCACCAGGGCCGTTGCCGATTATGCTCTGCGGGCTCTTGAAGTCGATGAACGAGGATTAGACGAGATGGACAAGCGCATCCTGCGGTGTATCATCGAAAAGTACCGTGGGGGTCCCGTGGGATTGAACACGTTGTCGGTTGCAGTTGGCGAGGACGCGGGAACAATCGAAGAAGTCTATGAGCCGTTTCTCATCCAGGAAGGGTTCCTGCAACGGACGTCACGAGGACGTGAAGTAACGCATCTCGCCTATGAACACTTCAATACGAAGCCCCCGCAGTCTGAGCAGGATTCACTTTTTTGACATTCCCTGGATGAAAAACGATGCCATACGTCTGGTTCTTGCCTTTTGCGCAATACTGTGGATCATCTTTGTTTATGGTTGCGAGCGAAAAGTCAGGCCAACGGTGGCCAGGCTGGTGGAAACCGAGTTGCCGGACCAGGAAAGCTGGAATTCGACGGTGATCCTCTCCGATTCGGGAAGAATCCGCGCGCAAGTCAAGGCTGGACATATTTCGATGTATCGTTCCCGCCAGGAAATTATTCTCGACAGTAACATCGTCGTGGATTTCTTCAATGCTTTGGGAGAGCACAGCTCGGTGCTGACGGCGAAACGTGGCCGCGTCGATGATGCCACGAAGAACCTCGAAGCGTTTGGAGATGTGGTCGTGGTATCGGACAGTGGCACCACGGTGCATACGGATTATCTGGCGTGGGACAACCGGAGCAGAAGGATCCGCAGTGACGCTTTAGTCACCATCCAGTCGCCCACGGAATTCCTCCAAGGGTATGGTTTCGAAGCCGACCAGGGTATTCGCAATTACAAGATTTTCAGGGTCAGTGGTCGAACCGAACTGGTGAATACTCCAGGTGGCGACAGCGTGCGTTAATCATCGTGTCCAGCGTGAAATTCCTGCAGGCTCTTGACCGAATGGACGCGTTGTTTCGCCTGCCGAATGCCCCGCAACAGGGCGAAGGCGGCGGAGATGTTCGTAATGACGGGAATACCGTATGCGAAGGCATTCGCGCCGATGGCATGCTCGTCGTACTTGGACTGGGCGCCGATGGGTGTATTGATAACGAGGTTGACTTCTCCGTTCTTGATCGCATCGACGATGTCGGGACGGCCTTCGTGGACTTTCAATACGTAGGTGTTAGGGATTCCGTGTTCGGTGAAGAAAATGGAAGTCCCGCGCGTGGCCATGATATGGAAACCGGCATCAAGAAACCCCTGGGCGAGTTCAAGGGACCGCGGGCGCTTGTCGCGGTTATTCAAGGAGATGAACACCGTTCCCGAGGTCGGGAGGGTACGATCGGCAGCCACGTGGGCCTTGGCCATGGCTTCACCGAAATCCTCGGCAATGCCCATGACCTCGCCAGTGGAGTGCATCTCGGGACCCAGGAAGTAACTGGATTCTTTCAGCTTGACGAAGGGGAAAACCGGCTTCTTGACAGCCAGGTATTTTCCGTGAGCCGGCACCGCGAGATTAAGTTCTTTCAATGAATACCCGATCATGATGCGGGTTGCCGCTTTTGCCAGCGGTACGCCCGTGGCCTTGCTGACGAACGGCACGGTACGAGAGGCGCGGGGGTTGGCTTCCAGCACATAGATCGTGTTGTCCTTCACCGCGAACTGAATATTAACCAGGCCGATAACGCCGATACCAAGAGCAAGGGCACGTGTCTTGTCCTCTATGCGCTTTACCAAATTCTTGTCGCTGAGCGTCGGCGGGAGCGTGCACATGCTGTCCCCGCTATGGATGCCTGCTTCTTCGATATGTTGCATGATGCCGCCGATGAACACGTCCGTGCCGTCACACAGGGCGTCAACGTCGAATTCGATTGCGTCCTCCAGGAATTTATCGATCAGGACAGGATGATCTTCCGACATGGCAAATGCCTGGACAAGGTGTTTGCGGAGGGATAGTTCGGAATACACGATGTGCATGCCGCCGCCGCCAAGAACGTAGGAAGGACGAACGAGCACAGGATAGCCGATTTCGGATGCGATGCGGACGGCTTCGTTATCGGTATGGGCAATCCCCGCCGGAGGTTGCGGGATATTGAGTTCGCGCAACAGGTTGCCGAATCGTTCTCTGTCCTCTGCCAGATCGATTCCCTCGTAGGGCGTGCCCAGTATGGATATACCGGCTTCGTGTAACGGGCGCGCAAGTTTAAGGGGGGTCTGTCCCCCGAAGCTGACGATGACACCATCAGGCTGCTCTAAGTCAATGATGCGGGAGACATCTTCCAGCGTCAAGGGTTCGAAATACAATTTGTCCGCGATGTCGTAGTCGGTGGAAACCGTTTCCGGGTTGCAGTTGACCATGATTGCCTCGTATCCTTCTTCGCGAAGGGCGAACATCCCGTGGACACAACAGTAGTCGAATTCGATGCCCTGCCCGATGCGGTTCGGTCCTCCGCCCAGGATGACGACTTTCTTTTTGTCGGAGCGCGTTGATTCATTTTCGCGGTCATAACTGGAATAGTAATACGGCGTTTGTGCCTGGAATTCAGCCGCGCACGTATCGACGGTTTTGAAGACCGGCACGATACCCCATCGTTCTCTCAGGCGGGAAACGTCGTGTTCCGACACGTTCCATATGGCGGCCAGTTGAAGATCGGAGAACCCGGCGGCCTTGGCGCGCCGGAGAAGTTCTGGTGTCAATGTTGGAGTTTGTTTCACGGGTTACTCGTTATAAGGATTTGTGGCATCAGGGAGGCGTGGTGGTACCAGGATGGTCTTTTCACGTTCGATTTGGACCGTTCCCGGCGGAGAACCTTTCCGCTTCCGCACGTACTTTTTTAAGGTGTACGATACGGCGACACGTTTTGCCTTGCGCTGTTTGCTGTAGTAAGCGGCGATGGACGCGGCTTCTTCTATTGCTTGCCTGGATGGTTCGCCGGGGCCGGTTCGTACTTTAAGCAGGACATGCGAGCCCGAGAATCCCCGCACATGGAACCACAGGTCGTTCGGGTCGCTGTAATGCAGGGTCAATACATCGTTATCCATGTTGTTCTTTCCCGCCCACACTTCGAAACCGCCGTGGACAAAAAACCGGCGGTATGGAAGTCTCGTTCCTGTTTCATTGCGTTCCTGCATCATATTCAAGCGGCGCATAACATCCTGGTAAGCTTCAATATAGGACTTAAGAGCGGATTTGTCGAAATGTGCGGGAAGATTCTCGATAGCCGATCGAACGCGATTGCTGAACGCGACGAGCTCCGACTTTCGGCGAAGGACGTAGGCAACCCGTGCCTTTGCCTGCTTTGCTTTCCTGTAGTAGCGGTTGGCGTTCTCGAGCAGGTTAAGATCCGGCCGCAGGGGAATGCTGATATCCTGGCCGGTCTCGGAATCGTAATCCTCCGCGCGAAGTGTGGACAATCCTGACCGACGGGGATCGGGTTGGGACAGCAACAGGAAACCGTATTTTTCGTATTGTGCAGCGCGCTCAATCAGTGATTCAGGCGGCTCGAGCTTTTCCAACGTGCTTTCCAGTTTCGCTTGGAGTTTTTGGAGAGGCAGGAGAAACCGGCGTCGATGGAGAGCAAGCCCCGCCTGTCTGCGTGTCGCGATATAGAACTGTCGCAACGCTTCATTGATATCAGGAAACAACTCGCAGCGCATCAGGTCAAACTGCCGCAGCTCGATCAGGGAAAACGCGGACGGGATTTCGTCGTCAAAGTATATGCGGGGTTGAACGCGCTCGAGATCGCGAGCGATTTCCCGGGCAGTCCGGATAAAGCTTGGAAAGTGACCCGGTGTAAAATTGTCTGCAAAAGCACAATTCATGCGGGCGCAAATTTCAAGGTGAAGCCGTTTGCCCCAGGTCGGAAGCATATCTGAAAGGGCTTCTTTGAGCGTCGTGTATTCTTTTCGAGGTGCAAGTCGATCGAGGTAATGCAAGTTGAAGAATTCGAACATGTTATCGGTGCGTTTTTCCGGCACTTTATGTTTCTTGAACGTATGAATGATCTTGCCGCCGTAAGATACGAATGCGTTTGCCTTACCCGGGATCAGAACGAACGTCAGCGACAGATCCTCGCAAGTTATAGTTATCCAACGATCTCCCGTATCGATAGTCAGGGCGGATACATGCTTGCCGATGAGCATGGGAAAAACGTCGAGAACATTTTTTCTCGCACGCCGGTGTTCCGGGCGCAGGAAGATGTGGAAAAGTCGTGGATGGCACGAGAATTCGAGGAATAGCTGTTTGTCGTCTTTCTGGAAAATGAAAATTAGCTCATCGGCATCCTGCGTGTAGCTATCTGTAACAATGCTGCCGCGGAGCGTGGAATGCAGATATTGTGCTTGGTGGTAGAGGGTCAGGTAATGGTTGAACATTTTTCAGTGGTCGTCATGTTGAGTCTTCAAAAGATAAGAATAAATTGCTTCGCAGTGTGGCTTTCGCAGTTTCCGATGCTCTCCGTACCTTGCACTTGAATGAAAGTGAAAAACGCGAACGGAAAAATCCTTGGAAACTTCGTTTCACTATTGAGTGGTGAAATAATCGCCAAGGCATTCGGCTTCCTGACTACGATCTACCTAGCCCGAACGCTTGGTCCCGAAGCATTCGGGATTCTGGGATTTGTATGGGCGGTGTATGGATTCTTCTCATTCATTTCCAACCCTGGCCTGGACATGATCGCCACCCGGGAGCTTGCCGCCGGACAAGTTGGAGCGACACAGACAGTGAGGACGGTTGTCTCCTTGAAAACACTGCTTACTGCGGGCGCACTGGCGCTCTTCATCCTGTTCGCTCAGGTTTTTGTAGAGGATTCAACGACCACCAAGGTCATGATGCTTCAGTCGTTGAATTTTCTCGTCGGGATCATAACCTTGGATTTCCTGTACCACGCGCTGCAGCAGATGAAGCACGTGGCGTTTCGTCGGGCGTTGTTTGGTTTCCTGTATCTTGTATTGGTTCTATGGCTTGTCAGTGACCGGGTCGATGTCGCACTTGTGCCCTTGGCGATGTTCGGAGCGGGCATGATAAGCTTGGGGCCTCAGGCATTGTTATATATCGGGAAACTGCGATTCCGTTTTCCATCGGGGCCGGCACTATCGCGGGCAACACTTCTACGAACAGCACTTCCTCTTGGGGCCTCTTCGTTCATGTTGGTTATTTACGGCATGATCGATACGATCCTGCTGGGTTTCATGAGGACGCAGGGCGAAGTCGGGCTCTACACGGCGGCGGTGAAGATTGCCTTACTGGTGGGGGTAATTCCATCGCTTCTCCACCAGACGTTTTTTCCTTCTCTTTCCGCTGTCTCAAGGAACAAGGAATGGAGGGAGGTCCTCGGCTTGTACATCATCGTATTGACCCTCGGTGGCTTTGCTATGGGGGGCACCGGATTGTTTGCTGCAAGGGAAGTGATGACGATCATTTACGGAGCCCGCTATCTGGGTGGTGTGATGGCTTTGCAGATTTTATTTTTCAATATCATTATTAAATTTTTAGCCGTTGCCTTTGCAAATCCGATGATTGCCTTAAAGATGGAAAAGCAATATCTCTTTATTGTGACTTCGGGTGCAGTTGTTAATATCATTTTCAATATTTTACTAATTCCCTCGTTTGGAATCGAGGGAGCTGCCGCAGCAACCGTTTTATCGGAGATTGCCGTTTTGATCAATGCACTGTTCATCTTGAAGAAACACGTACAATTCAGAGTAGGGAAGCTTATTCTTCTTTCGCTGTTGCAGACGGCAGCATCATTTGCGGGAGGAGAAGTTGGTGTTGCTCTTGGAGTCGGAGGAATAGGGTCAGGTCTGATCTTCATGAGTATTTTTTTGATTCTCTTTCTCTTTTTTCGGCAAAACTATCGAGAGCTTGTCAGCGAGATAGTGCGTCCATAACGACACGTGGAATGAGAGACAAAGAACAGATATCCCTGGTATCCATTGTCATTCTGCACTACAACAGGCCGGATGAATTGTTCTATTGCCTGGAAAAGGTACGGCGCACCGATTATCCGGCTTACGAGATCATCGTTGTTGACAATCATTCGTCTTTGGACATATCAAAAAGGCTCAACGATCAATTCCCCGAAGTCCGTTTTATTCGTTTGGATCGGAATGTCGGTGTCAGTGGATGGAACCACGGGTTCACAGCAGCGCGAGGGGAATTCATATTCGTGCTTGATGACGACAGCTATCCTGCCCCGGGAGCCGTGACGCATTGTGTGCATGTCATGCAAGAGAATGAACGGTGCGGAATCGTTGCTTGCAAAATCGTGGATGAAAGCCTTGAATTCGTGCAGTCGTCTCACCTAAAGGAGGGTCTTGCCATTGATTTTGTCGGTTGCGGTGCCATGATCAGGAAACGGGTACTGGACGAAGTAGGATATTTTTCGACGTATATATTTCTCTATGGTCATGAAGTAGATTATTCGATGAAAGTGAGGAATGCTGCATGGGAAATCATTTACGCCTTGGAGGCGGTGGTCGTCCACCTCAGGTCGCGAAGCAACCGGGAATGGAAAGACGGAACCGCGATAAGCAAAAGAGCCATGCACCATGTGAACAGAAGCATCGTTCTTATTCTGGTACTGCATTTTCCACTACGTAGTATCTTCTTCCGCTTAATTCGAATGATCACGGGAAGATTATTGTTCGCATTGTACAAACGGAGCTTCATCCCTGCAGTTTCAGGAATTATCTCCGGTATATATGACGGGTTTTCGCTGTACCATGAACGGGTTATACTGAACCATGAACTTCGGAAAGAATATCTCAAAGGTGGGGTCTTCGGTGGTTTTTTTTATGATGGAGCTTTCGGTTTCAAAAGACCCGAGGGTGGTTTACGAAGGGTAAAAAAACATTTAGAATCCATTGTAAACGTTAAATGTTATTAATCAAACGCAATTAAAGGGATACATGGTACATAAATCATGCGCATCTTATTAATTTCGACTTCATATCCACCTGTGTTAGGTGGCTTGGAAACAGTAGTTCACAGGCTTGCATGCGGATTGAAGGAAAGAGGGCACGTTGTTCAGGTTGCAACTAATTGTCATCGATTGAGCATTTCTGGGCAAAGTGTTGAGGATGATATATGCGTATCGCGGTTATTCCTCCTTGTACCAGACTTCCTTCATAATCTCAGGCAGGGACGATTGCATCGTGTCTTATTGTCTTTTATTTTTTTTCCAATTTCCGTTTTCAGGTTAATGAAACTTATAAGGACGTTTCGTCCCGAGGTGATTGGTGTTCGTCAGCCACGGGCTTATACGTTTTGTCTGAGATGGCTTAAAAAACGAAATAATATTCGATTAGTAGTTTCTCTTCATGGTGATGTTGTCTTCTCGTCAAATTGTAAGGGGCCTATCAATTCAGTACTTCCGTATTTATTTCTACAGGCAGATTCTGTAACTGCTTGTTCTAGTTGGCTGCTCCAACAAGCTTGTACACTCTATCCAATACTGAGAGAAAAAGGGAAGGTGCTCCGTAATGGAGTTGATTATGAACGATTCCTTGATACAAGTGCTTATTCTCATCCTCGGCGCTACATTTTTTCGCTTGGTCGTCTCTCTCCCGAAAAAGGATTCGACTTGTTGATAAGGGCTTTTGGACAAGTTGCTGAGGAGTTTCCGGATTTCGACTTAATTGTTGCGGGAGAGGGGGATTGCTATGATACATTAAAGGATCTAGTTAAAATATACAGTGTGGAAAATCGGGTTATTTTTTTCGGACGAGCCGATCCTTCTGGAGTTGTTCATCTGTTGAATGGCTGTGAATTCGTAGTAGTTCCTTCGCGATACGAATCTTTCGGGATTGTGGCATTGGAAGCGATGGCTGCAAAAAAACCCGTAATTGCGACACGAGTAGGCGGATTAACTGAAATTGTGATTACAGAGGGTTGCAAACTTGTCGATCCCACCGTTTCAGGATTGGCCAACGGACTGCGTGATTTCCTAGAAAATGGGTATAATACGTTGTCGAAAGTCGACATGACGCGATTTTCGTGGGACAGAATTGTTACTGAATATGAAAAAATTCTCTGCGGTGAAGGGTGATTGAGTTAGACGTTGTTGTTTAAAACTGAAACGGAACTTTATGTGTCCAAGGCGCCGAAGTCGTGCGGGTTGTTTCGTTAAAGTTGATCATATTGGATAGTAAATGAAACATTCGATAGTCATCATCACACGTAATCGTCCCGAGGAAGTCCGGATGGTCGTTCACGACTTGATGGCACAGACTGCTATACCGGAGGAAATCATCATCGTGGATGCCTCGGATGAAAAAGTAGATATGTCTGATTTACAGGAAAACCGTGAGAGCACCGTCGTCGAAGTTCTGAAGTCAAGGCCGGATATCTGCAAGCAGCGCAACATCGGTCTGCAGTCTGCGTGTGGCGAAATCATAACGTTCTTTGATGACGACGTACGGTTACAGAATAATTACTGCGAGGCTGTCATGCGCCGATTCTCTGAAGATTCGGAAGGCGAAATTACCGCAATCGGTGGAGTCATGATCAATCCGCGTGTGCCGGGAAAGATCGAGACAGCGGTAAGAAAGTTATTCATGGTTCAATCATATCACGGAAGAAATCGAGTGTTGCCTTCCGGCATCCCGGATTTCGGACACCGTTTCACACGCGAGACGACGGTTGAATTCCTTTCATCCGGCGCCTTGTCCATACGTACTTCCTGCGTAAAAGCGCTCACATTTGAAGAGCACTGGTTGACGGGGGCCCCGTTAGGTCTTGAAACCGGACGAGGATTTGGAGAAGATGTCCTGCTTACGCTTCAACTCGGTTTGTCGGGCAAGCTCCTCGTTTTGCCCGAGGCGACTTATGAGCACTTCCCGAGTAAGCATGGAAGGGAGAACATGTTCGTAACGCAAGCGCTCTATGTCTATTCCTTAAAATACATAAGCTCCATATCGGTGTCGATGAGACGTGGTAATCGGGTTTTAAGATTGTGGGCACTGTTTGGGCAGGGGTTGATTTGCCTCGCCCAGGCGATCCGGTTCAAAGATATAGGGTACATTAACGGTTACCTATTGGCGATGAAAACACCTTGTCCTGATTCACCCGATCTTGCACGTGTGAGGCGCGGGAATCTGTGAAAGTCCTTCAGCTTCATACTCGGTACCTGATCGCCGGAGGCGAGGAAACGGCGCTGGCCAATGAAGCTTCCTTGCTGGAGGAACATGGTGTGAACGTATTGCAATTCGTTTACCATGATCCCCTCGTCGATACATATAGTTTCTGGAAAAAGATTCAAATAGCATTCTCGTCTTTCTGGTCGCTGTCGTTCAACAAAAGCATCCTTAAGACGATCCGTGAGGAGCGTGTCGATATCGTGCACGTCCATAATTTCTTCCCGCTCGTGCCGGTTTCCGCTTTGCGCGTGGTGAGTCGCCACGTACCTGTTGTCATGACATTGCACAACTATCGCCTGATCTGTCCCCAGGTGAACATGTTTCGCGCCGGGAAACCGTGTATGGAATGCTTGGGCCGCGCATTGAAATACCCCGCTATCAAGCATGCCTGTTATCGGAATTCGTTATTAGCGACGATTGGTCACATGCTGAGTCTTCGGGGACATGCGTTCCTCGGGACATGGTCGGAGCGCATTACGATTTTCATCGCTCTTTCCGAATTTCAGAAATCCATTTACATCGCCGAAGGATTTGACGAGGAACGGATAGTCATAAAGTCGAATTTCGTCGCGCCTGATCCAGGGTGTTCGTTTGAGAAAGGTAATTATGCATGTTTTGTCGGCAGGCTTTCGCCGGAAAAAGGAATTGATTTGCTGATGACGGCAGGAAAATATTGTGATACAATTCCGATATACATTACTGGATCTGAAGAGGAAATCATACTATCGCTGGGAGGAATCCCCCGGAAGTTCAATTTCATCGGTCGTCTTGTGCGCTCAGAAGTCCATTCAACATTGAGACGATCACGCTTCCTTATTTATCCTTCTCTGGCCGTTGAATCTTTTGGTTCATCTATTATTGAATCGTTTGCCTGTGGCACACCTGTGATTGTTCCTGGTCACGGGTCGCCGACGGAGCTTGTCGATAATGGAAGAACGGGATTGCACTTCCGCCCCGGCGACGCAATGGATTTGGCAGATAAAATCAAGTGGGCATGGGATCATCCTGATATTATGCTCGATATGGGGCGAGAGGCACGAAAGGAGTACGAGTTGAAATACACCGGCGAAAGGAACATCAAGTTATTGATGGACATCTACGACCTCGCACTCAGGAAGCACAAGGATGAGCAATAAAAAAGCCGGAACGAGCCCGGCTTGGATACGATCGTCAGCGAGAGTTTATTCCTGGCCGGTGTACTTGGCGAGATAATTCTGTATGCCGATTTGCTCGATGAGAGCGAGTTGGGTTTCCAACCATTCCACGTGGCGTTCTTCGTCCTTCAGGATACCGAGGAAGATGTCGCGGGTTCCATTGTCACCGACTTCGGCGGCACGGGTAATGTGCTTGTTCAGGTTCTCGACTGCCTTGTATTCCAGGGCGAGATCGTACTTGAACATCTCTTCCACGGTTCCGCCGATATTCAGTTCCAGGCGCGGCGACATGTTCGGCAAGCCTTCCAGGTAGAGCATCCGTTCGATGGCGATTTCGGCGTGTTTCATTTCATCGATGGAATCTTGCTTAATGTGTTGTGAGAGCGCTGCCAGACCCCAGTCTTCGCACATTTCCGCGTGCAGGAAGTACTGGTTGATGGCTGTCATCTCCGATTCCAGGACCTGTTGAAGTGCCTTAATGACGTCAGGGTTTCCTTTCATGATCGTTTTACTTCATTCCTTGTGAATAAGTTCATACATTCCGAAATATACGAAAAATCGGATGTCATTTCATGAAACACAGGAAAAGGGGGGTATGGTTTCCGAATTGGAAGAAAGTGATGACACCTACCCGTGAAGCCATGTCCATCTACCTTTGTATTTTCCATGAAGTCCAATATTTTGTATAGTTATGGATAGATTAATCCTTATTTTCCCATTGGAAATATCACAAAACAAGAGGTACACATGGCAGGAATTGTCGGCTATGGTGCACATCTTCCCCGGCATCGCATAAAAGTCGAGGAAATCGCCAAGGTCTGGGGAGCTGATGCGCCGAGTTATAAACGGGGGCTGATGCTCCGTGAGAAATCGGTTCCCCCTCCGGATATGGATACTATTACTCTTTCAGTGGAGGCTACACGGAACGCCCTCAAGAGGGCAGGCAATGTCGATCCGAAAGATATCGGGGCCATCTACATCGGGTCGGAATCGCATCCGTACGCGGTCAAGCCGTCTGGAACGGTCGTCGCGGAAGCGATCGGAGCCACGCCCGATATTCATTGCGCGGATTTCGAATTCGCCTGTAAAGCCGGTACCGAGGCGATGTTCGTCGCCCTGAGCCACATCAAGGCTGGGCAAATGAAATACGCGCTCGCTATCGCCGCGGACACGTCGCAAGGCGCTCCTTCCGATGCATTGGAATTTTCCGCCGCAGCGGGTGCCGGGGCATTCATCATGGGAAACGACAGCGTAATTGCCGAGATCCTTTACACGCATTCGTACATGACCGATACCCCGGATTTCTGGAGGCGTGAACACCAGTTCTATCCTCAGCACGGGGCGCGTTTTACGGGTGAAGAGGCGTACTTCGCACACACGAAAGGCGCTTCCCGCGCAATCCTGGAGAAATCCGGAGTGCAACCGAGCGATTTCGCGTATGCCGTTTTTCACCAGCCGAACGGCAAGTTTCCCCAGCGAGTGGCACTCGAGTTGGGTTTCACGCAGGAACAAATTGATCCAGGTTGGCTGGCACCCACGTTGGGAAACACATATTCCGGCGCCTCGCCCATTGGCTTGACGGCGATCCTGGATATCGCCAAGCCTGGCGATCTCATTTTCATGTGTTCGTACGGCTCCGGATCGGGGTCCGACGCGTTCATCTGGAAGGTCACCGAACGGATCGACGAGGTCCGGGATGCGGCGGTGCGGACGCGCAAGCTGCTGGAAGAAAATCTCTTTTATGTCGACTATGGTACGTATGCCAAGTTCCGACATAAAATTCGCAAGAACGATTGATGGAGGATGGCACTATGAGATCAGTTTGTGTTGTAGGAGTCGGTATGAGTAAGTGGGGTGAAGTGTGGCGCATGTCTTTCCGCGACCTTCACACCGAGGCGGCTCTGAATGCCATCCGTAACGCCGGGGTCGATCGCCTCGATGCCTTGTACGTCGGGTGCATGTCCGGCGGGTTGTTTGTGGGACAGGAACACCTGGCGTCCTTGTTGACGGATTACATGGGCATGCGTGGTATCCCTGCCATGCGCGTGGAATCCGCGTGTGCATCGGGCGGCATGGCCTTTCGCGCCGCGTTTATCGAGGTGGCTTCCGGAATGTCGGATATTGTCATGGCCTCGGGGGTGGAAAAGATGACGGACTGTGCACCCGATGATGCCACGAGCGCCTTGGCCAGTGCCGCAGACCAGGAATACGAAGTTTTTCACGGGGCAACGTTTCCGGGCCTTTACGCGATGATGGCGAATGCCCACATGGCGAAATATGGAACCACCAGGGAAATGCTCTCTGCCGTGGCTGTGAAAAATCATCGGAACGGCGCCAGGAATCCCGTCGCTCAATACCCATTCGAGATTAGCAAGGAACAGGTGGAGAAATCCGTGATGATCGCCGATCCCCTCCGAATTCTCGATTGTTCCCCTATTACTGATGGAGCCGCTGCCGTGATCGTAACGACGGAAGAGATCGCCAAATCTCTCGGTAAGCCATACATCAAGGTGCTGGGCTCCGGCGTGGGTACCGATACGATCGCACTGGCGCAGCGCCAGGATCTGGCCAGTCTGCGCGCTGTTTCACTCGCCGCGCAACGCGCCTTGAAAATGGCGGGCAGGAAGATAGATGACATCGATTTCGCGGAGGTCCACGACTGCTTCACGATCGCCGAGATCATGGTCGCGGAAGCGATCGGGAAATACGAGC
>JAJRXL010000520.1 GCA_024276335.1 Bacteroidota bacterium | reverse complement strand
AGATGGTACGTGTTAGGATCGAGATTCATCAGGTCGAGGTTGACAGTTGTGTACGGATCGTTCGGGGCCCCGCCTAACGGAACAGAGAAGCTCGGTCCGCTGACACTGTAGGAGTACGGCCCCCAGTAACCGATATATGGCTTGTTGCCATTTTCGTCAACGGCTTCAATACGCTCGAAGCCCCAGACGTCCTGCTGGAAGAGCTTCTGTGTGACCCACGTTGCCACCAGCGGCATCTCGTGCGTGCTGATTTGCGAATACGGTGGAATGGCGGAAACAGCATCCGCCGCATACCCGATAACCGCATTGGCTATAGGAGATGGGAGATTCGCTCCGTAAAGCGGGAAGGTCGTACTCTGGCTTAACGGATTGAGGATATTGTACCCCTCGACCTCGAGGCATATCTGCCAGAAATCAAGTGTCGGCTGCCCGTGGTTATCACCAAAATTATCCCACCACTCGATGAACCACGTTCCGTCAAACGGCGTACCGTTGAACGTAGAGAGGGGCTCGAAAGGTTGAAAACGACCCGGTAAACCAGTTGCGATTTCAGTACCGTCAGGATCAAAGAGAGGATTCGTCCCGAAGTCGCCCGTTATGGTGTACGTCGAATTGTCGTCAAAGATGACGTTCATGTTGTTGTTGAATACCCCACCGCTTCCATTAGTCTCCGTCAACCAAATATCGGTTCCGCTAGGAAGTGGATTTCCTCCTCCCGTGTTCCAGGTCGGGAAATCCGTGTTGGAACGCATCAACTTCAAGGAGATATCTTTTTGGAACGGATGAGAAGCCTGGAACGTCACGGTGAGACGAGTAGCGGCGCCGAAGCCCATCGGTTGACCGACGGTAAAGCCCGTGCCATTCGGGCGTACCCAGTAATAGTCTCCATTCGTACCGGGATCGAACGGCCTTCCAGGACCCCCAGAAGTCAGGTATGGCAGAAACCGAAACGATCCGGAAACCCACCCATAGAGCGATCCGTCGAAACAGGCCAGCGTTACAGGGGGCACGGAGGTACCGCCGTTGATCATCAGCACCCAGGAGCGCAACACTCCCGCATCTTGCTGAAACCCATCTCTAATTTCAATGGTCCACCATCCCTGGGATAAACTCCCGTCGAATCCGCTAAGACTCTGGGAAGGCTCCTTGACGATATTCTGAGGAGATGTGCTCCAGGTTGGACTGCCGTTGTCCATGAACAAGCAGTAGTCATACTTCGATCCGATGGGACCGGAAAAAAGTGCTTGTCCATCATACAGAACGACGGACTTGCCGTCCGGGGAATAAAGAGTGATCTTCGTATCACTACCGAAACTGTGATCCATCCACAATCCCACGCGGGTTTCAACAACGCTGACATTGACGGGAACGTAGATTTTATCGTACACCGTCCCACGGTCGTTGATGACTACGTTGGGATTGCTCTGGTACCGGAATAGCGGTTGCTGGGCGCTTAAGGACCCTGCCATGACGAGGAACGCCAACACCACTACTACAGAAAGGAGTGCAAATTTCCTCATAAAAAACCTCCAGGTATTGGGGAAATGAGATTGATGATTTTGTGAATCGTTCAATAAAAGTCTTCTTCAAATGGTAAGAGGAACCTGAATACGGGTTTTGTGGCGATTTACCTGTTCAGGCAAATCCTATACAATATACAAACTCCTGCAATAAATCGGTATTCTCGGGCTGATCAATTACGAATCCTCAACACTCGTCGTCAATGGCATAATTTCGTAATTGAATATGGTTTGAGCAAGTAAAAATCAACTTTTTTTCAAAAGCCCCCGGGAGACACCCTTACACCCAACGTACCACGTCACAGTTCGAAAGACACGCGATGTCATGGTATTCGATCTGCTTTGAAATGTATGATGGTGTTGTAAGATAATTGCATGAGAACTTCTGGAGGCATCTCCATCGTGTGAGAATGTACGTAACACCCGTTCGAATGTCAAGAATATTTTCCCCAAAGTCGCGAAGAGTTTTGATTGCGGGCTCCCTTGAAGGCCCCGGCTATGACCGGATCATCTTGCGTGTTTCTACCCCCTTGCGAGTCTTGAGCCTGTAAAAATAGATACCTGGTTCCAAGTCTTCTCCATAGATCCGCACGTTGTACGTTCCCGGTCTCTGCTTTTCGCTCACCAACGTCATCACCTCCCTTGCCATTACGTCGTACACTTTCAACGTGACGAATGCAGTCTCCTTGAGTGTATACGATATCTCCGTGCTATCCATGAATGGGTTCGGAATATTCTGATCGAGGATGAAATCCCGCGCCTCTTCAGCACCGATGACAATTTCATCGGATAAATTTACGGTCCCGTCCAAGTTGACCTGCCGTACTCGGAAATACACGACCTTGCCCGGTTGAAATATCGCGTTGACCGTATAGACATTACGATTTGTCCGAAAGCGCTGGGGCTCGAAACTCTCGATGGTAAAATATTTCCCGTTTTCGTATCGTTTTTCCAGGTCGTAGCGCTTAACGTTGCGTTCATCAAAGGTCTGCCATTCTATTCGAATGGAGTCGTTATCCACGACGGCGGAAAACAACATCATTTCGACTCGTACCGGAGCCGATGAGGGCACCAGCTTGGGTCGATTAAACGGCACGGCATTATACCCCCTCCCCGCAGCCATGTTGAAAATATGGGTGGAGTCTGTCTCATCAAAGTTATAGAGAACCCGCAAACCGTCTTCGTAACCACCCAGTGAATGATCCGACATGGCGCGAATATCCCCTAGGTCACGCTCGCCGTCCCAGATACGAAATTCTTCCATTTTGCCTCTAAAAAAAAGTGTTCTCCCGCCCCGCGCTCCAATCACGATCGGATGGGCCCCAAGCGTTCCTCCCAGGGGAAGAGTAAGGCTGTCCTGAACGCGACCATCCAGCACAAGGAGGAAACGCTTTCGCGTGCGGGAAAAAAGGAGCGCAACATGATGCCAAATTCCATCACTGACGAAACGCGAACCCGTTATAAAAGGCGCCTGAAGACCATCGCTCGACTGGAGAACGACTCGCCCGTATTCGTTAATCCGCAGTTCGAAAAAATAGGGGGTCAGTAAATCACTGGATCGCGTGCCAAGCAGAACGCCGTTCGGTTGTGTCGTGAGGAACCATGTCTCTATCGTGAAATCATGCGCCGGAGTACAGAGGCTGGAATCTCCGCCCGATACCTTGAGATACGATTTGGTTCCGTCAAAAGC
Source organism: Bacteroidota bacterium (assembly GCA_024276335.1). GTDB lineage: Bacteria > Bacteroidota > Ignavibacteria > SZUA-365 > JAADGX01 > JAADGX01. The sequence continues at coordinate 1,487 of JAJRXL010000520.1, read as the reverse complement.
GAGAGCCGGTGTTCCATTAAGTTCCGGCTCCTTCACCGTGACGGGATAAATGTAACTGCTGTCTTCCAGCGTCAGGAAGGTTTTCCCCTGCGGGTCTGTCAACCTCCAGAACATGTGCTTTCCGGATCCCGTGGTAGCGCCCGCCATGTATTTCAAGGTGAATCGGCCTACGCTGCCGGGCGTAAAGCAAATCGTTGCCGAAACTCTCCCCGATGTCCGATTCCCGGAATGAAGCGAATCCACCAACGCAAGGATGACATATCCGGCTTCCGGTTTATAAAAAGATCCTATTTGATCATTGACGTACAGGGAGCGAAAACCAACGTCGGTGGAAATCGTCGCGGATTCGAAAACCCATGATTCCGGTACCTGGAGAACCACCCCTGCCATTCCACGTTCATCTCCATCGATACGCCCTTCCATGAGAACAACAAACGGCTCGCCCATCGTTACTTCACGCGGAACAACTACTCGATCCAAAACAGTAATGCATCCAGAGATGGCGATGGATGCAATGCAGAGTATCAGCACGTTTAGGGAGCGCCCCATGGAAACGCGAACGATAATATCAGTACTGCGAATGAAGATAATTGAGACGAGGGCGCAATTTGTCCACCGGCATCAGCAATTTGTCTTTCCCGAAGATTGCTTCTTCACGGCTCGAGAAAGCCAGCTCATACTCATCACTCATGATGATGGCTTCCTCCGGACAAACTTCTTCACAAAACCCGCAGAATATGCAGCGCAGCATGTTAATCTCAAAGAGGTCGGGGTATCGTTCCTTTTCCAACTCTGTTTCCGCCGCCTGCACTTCGATCGCCAAAGCGGGGCAGACGCGGGAGCACAGACCGCAGGCGACACACCGCTCTACGCCGTTTTCTTCCAATGCCAGAACCGGTCGTCCTCTGAAGGAAGGAGGAGGCACCCACCTTTCCTCCGGGTATTGCCGGGTAAATTTCTTTTCCAGCAATTGCTCAAGAGTGAGTTTCAATCCTTTCACGAGTTCCGGAATATAGATTTTTTCCCAGAACGTTAGCTCGTATTTCTTGTTTTCGGGTGGGATGCTCATAAGACTCCAGATCCAATCCTGTTCGTATTACACTACCAGAACCACGAGGGCGGTCACAAGAAGGTTTACCACGGCCAATGGGAACATGACTTTACAGCCAAGGTTCATGAGCTGATCGTACCGGAAACGGGGAACCGACCAACGCACCCATATGAAAAAGAACAACAGGAAAACGACCTTCAAGGCAAAAGCGCCAACCTGGATCAGTGTTTCCCATCCCTGGCTTAAACCAAGCGTTTCAAGGTACGGGACTTGCCATCCACCCAGGTACAGGGTTGTGATAACTGCGCTGGCCGTAATCATCGCCGCATATTCAGCCAGGAAGAAAAGCGCAAACTTGAAACTACTGTATTCCGTGTGATATCCTCCTACCAGTTCCGGCTCCGCTTCCGGCAAATCAAACGGAGCGCGGTTCGTT
>JAJRXL010000519.1 GCA_024276335.1 Bacteroidota bacterium | reverse complement strand
CGGGGCGGCCTCTACGTGGAAGGGACCACTTCGTGGCAGGCTCCGCCCTCGCAATGACCGGTTCTCAGAAGTCTCCTCCCGTGACCTCATGCCGCTTTTCGCAGTACTATTCATTAAAGACTCATACGGGAGATGTACATGGAAACACCTGGCTGGCTCGGAAAATTGTTCGAAACGATCGATAACAAGGATGCACGAGGATTTTTGACTTTTCTGACGGACGATGCAACGTTCACGTTCGGGAACGGTGATCCGGTACACGGCAAGGAGGCAATAAAAGACGTGCTGGTTGGTTTCTTCGGCAGCATCGAGGCGATCCGGCACGAGATCCTGGATGTCTGGACGCATCCCGACGCGGTGATAAGCCGGGGAACGGTGACGTACACGCGTCATGATTCGAGTACGCTCACGGTTCCCTTCGCAAATATTTTCAAGATGGATAACGGCCTGGTCCGCGAGTACTTGATTTACGTCGATACTTCGCAATTGTACGCCCAAACTTGATTTCCCGCCGCTGTTGATTCACATACGATCCGTGCAAGCCGGGGTAGAACGGCGCACCTTCAGGGTTGTCGTTCCCCCGGCTTATCCTTTTTACGGTTGAACGTGCGTGGTCGTCGATTTTGAAAAAAGACGATACGCGAATATATTTACCCGACGATAAACATCAATCCCTCCTGTATTTTGTCACGTAAGGAGTTCGCGTTATGATCACCCGGTGTTGTTACGCTTATGCCTTTTGCGCGACGGTGGATTTATAAAGCGCTTTGCCGGGATTCTCCAGCATTGGGCATCAAGCCCGGCGGGTTTCGCCTCTCCGGTTACGGAAGGATTGGTTTTGCTTGTCTCATTACCAGGAGAAGTGAGGAGGAAATCATGCGTACGACGATCAGCTACTCGCCGGGATTGACAGCGGTTTTTATGCGCATTTTGGTTGTCGGTCCTCTGTCGGGCCTTCCCGTCATCGCCCATGCGCAGGGAACGCACGACAGCAGAAGCGGCCGTTTACATATAAAAGCCGCGGCACAGGAAGCGAAAGAAGGTCCCTTGGCCAGCATTATCGTGGATCCCATCATCGCCAATGTTATTTACGGGAATCAACAACAGTTTACGGCTACTGGGAAGGATGCTTCCGGTAATACCGTTCCCATTCCCGATCCCCAGTGGTCGGTGACGGGCGGGGGCACGATCGCGGTTAACGGCAATTCCGCCACATTTACTGCTACGCAGGAAGGGAATCATACAATCACCGCTACGGTTATTGATACCTCGGGATTTACGGGCTCGACGGACGAGACGACGTTTGCCGCGATCGAAACCACGCGCAATGATACCATCGTCGGTGTAGCACGCATCCGCGTGGACCCGGTCACGGGTACGGATAAATACCGCGTGCCGTCAACGGTGGAGTTGAATCAGAATTATCCGAATCCCTTCCGGCTCGTAACCACCATTCCCTACACGTTGCCCTCCGCGGGATGGGCGAAGCTCCAGGTGCTGGACGTCAGTGGCGGTACGCTGCGGATTCTGGTGAACAAGCTTGAATCCCCCGGCGCGCACGAGATCCGCTGGGACGGGAGAAACGAGTCGGGGCTGGCCGTGCCACCCGGCACGTACCTGCTCCGGTTGAGCGCGCGTGGGAAGGTGGTCCTGAAAAAGATGATTCGGATACGGTGAGTTCGAGGTACCGACGGCCGTGACGGGAAAGGCGCAAATGTTTTCGTGCAATGTCATCCCTGACTTGTTCTGGAATCGATTACGCGGGGCATGGATTCCCGCTTGCGCGGGAATGACAGAAGTTAAGGTCAGGAGAGATTCGACGCAGGGAGGCGCTTCCTAACGGTTTTATCGTTACGGTTTCGCTTTGGATACGCGCGTACGCCACGAAAGCTCTACCTTCGCTTTAGGACGGGAATGACGCAGAATGAATTCCTGTTTTACACAGGAAGGACAATTAGATTGAAATCATAAGGATGAAACAGTCGGAAAGGAGTATCCGTTATGCATGATAAAGCCTTGTTCCCGGACATCATAACTCAGCTTCCACGGGCCGATATCCCTGTCGCGGGCATCGACTCGTACCTTCTCCAATGCGCCGATCACCAGGTTGTCTTCATGAGCTTTGAAAAGGATATTGAGATACCGGAGCATTCTCATGAAGCGCAATGGGGCGCTGTCCTGGACGGCGAAATTGAATTGACGGTAAACGGCAAGAGCCGCTTGTACAAAAAGGGCGAAACGTACTTCATTCCGAAGGGCGTTTTGCACGGCGCAAGAGTCAAGGCGGGTTACAAAGACGTTACGTTATTCAATCAGAACGACAGGTACGGGATTCGGGAGAAGAAGTCCTGATATCCAGCGTTGATGTCCTTGAAAACCTGCAATTTTATGTTTAGGTTTACTTGAATTTCGTTGAGAGAGGAGTCGATTCAAGTAATAATACATCCTGGTTCATTTTGTCATGCTCGTCCCGGTTATGGGACTGAGTTGGCGGAGCTTTGCCGGGTAGAGCGGATTGAGAAGAGTTGATGAGTAAATGAGTGGTTCCAGTGTTATGATTGAGGGAATTGAAAACGTTATTCCCGCGAAAGCGGGAATCCGGAATTACTGTGAAACAGCCCTGCATTTATATTCTTGCCAGTCGCCGCAAGGGAACGCTGTACACCGGCGTGACGAGCGATCTTATCGGGCGAGTCTGGGCTCACCGGAACGGTGTTATCGAAGGGTTCACAAAGCGGTACGGGGTACATCGTCTCGTTTACTATGAATTTCACTGCAATATGTACCAGGCCATCCGTCGAGAAAAGCAGATCAAGAAATGGAATCGGGTCTGGAAGATTGAGCTTATTGAAAGAACCAATCCACAATG
>JAJRXL010000518.1 GCA_024276335.1 Bacteroidota bacterium | reverse complement strand
TCCAACACTTCATGTAAACAACAACGACATCAGGGATAATACATCGCGAAATGTATTGTTAGAAGGCGGCACAAATCCAAGCACAACAGAGCTTGACTTTACAAATAACTGGTGGGGAACAACGGACGGAGTAGAGATAGCTGGTTATAAAATATGTGATTACAGTGATAATACGACTCTTGCTTTTGTAAATTATCTTCCATTTCTTAATGCCTCAAAGGACAGCGGAGGAGTGGCAACGTCTCTGAGCTACAGATCGAACAGGCAGCACTCCAGCGAAACCTGGACGAAGGTGAACAGCCCGTATATCATTACCGGGTATTTAATAGTGGAGGATACATTGTCGATAGAGCCAGGTGTTGAAATACAATGTGTCCCAAATGCAAAAATAGAATTAAGTGGCCAAATGCTGGCAAGCGGCAGTGACGGCCAGGAGATATTGTTTACTTCGTATCAAAATACTAAGGCAAAAGGTGATTGGAAGGGTATTTACTTTACGTCCAATACGACCGGGTTCTCAAAATTACATCATTGCATCGTAGAATATGCCGCAGTAGGACTTCATGTTTCTGAAAGAGATTGGACAACTAATCGAACGGAAATACCTGTGAGAAATACTATTATAAGGAAAACAAGTAGTGATGGAATCTATATCATTGACTCTAATGTGAAGTTGCATGGTACTATAGTGGAAGATGTCAACGGAAATGGTGTACTGATAAAGAATTCCAATGTCAATATATACCGATCCATGATTAAGGATTTCGGTTTAAATGCCTCGGGGATCAACATTGAGGGAACCAGCGCTGATGTCACAATAGATAATACCATTATTGATCATACGCCAAATACTCAATATAGGAATGGCATATATATAAATAGTGGACCTGTAGTATCAATAAATGGGAGTAAAATACTGAATGCGCACAATGGTGTTCTTATTTATTCGTATCCCAGCAAACCTAGTGTGTCATTGAATAATTGTTATATTGCGCGTAATGTTAATGGTGTCACTATCGATCCAAGGAGCAACTCATGGCCGTACCCTTCAAATACTTGGCCCGATCTTTCTGTTCATTCTTCTGACATTTTAAATAACTCTGACTGGAATATTTATGTGGCTGATGATGGGCCGAATCCATCAACCACGGTATTCGATATGACGAATAACTGGTGGCAGGATACGGATAGTGCAACGGTCAGTAGCAATATCTATGATTATTATGACAACAACAACAGGGCAAAAGTAAAATTTATACCACTGGATTCAACGGCGAACAGTTCAATCGAGATACCCTTGGATAGTAATTGGAATCTCGTAAGTTGGAATGTCGATACAGAAATAGACTCCACGCATATTATCTTAAACGAGATTAACAGTAATTTGAAAGTTGCACTCGGTTATGACGGTGGTGGATTGACATACGATCCATCCCTGCCTATGAGTTTCAACACTCTGAAAACCATGGATCACTTACATGGATACTGGTTGAAGATGAAGTCGCGTGATACTTTGAGCGTTTTTGGCTCACCTGTAAATCCTCAGACACCCATCGAGCTGGATTCAGGATACAATCTCATCAGTTATCTTCCGGATAAATACGATTCTACTTCACATGCGCTGGGATCAATATGGCCTAACGTAAAGATCGTTATGGGATTTGATGGCTCCGGGTTGACATACGATCCAGGTATCCCCATGGAATTCAGTAACCTCAAGGTAATGAACCCACTGTACGGATACTGGATAAACGTATCGACTGCAGATACACTTGAGTATCCCACATCGCAAATTGCACCTTTTGCTCCGAACATATTTGAAAACCTGAGAAAACAAATCGCTGACGAAGACGAAGTAACACCAACAAGAGAATGGATAAATGTGTGGGGTGATGAAATAGCAATCAACGGAGAGTTGATTGCAGCGGGTACCGTGGTGAGAGCGAGAGACAATGACGGTGTGATATGCGGGAAATTCACAGTTACAGAAGAGGGGCGGTTCGGAATTATGCCTATCTATCGCGATGATCCTTTGACAGAAATTGACGAGGGGCCTGAACAGGGTGAAGAAGTTACTATAGAATTTGAACCTTACAATTATAAAAGGAGCATCACTTGGACGCACTTTGGCGATGTTATTGATTTTAAGTCAGTGCTTTCAAGCATCGAATACAAAGACAACGAAAACTTAGAATTCAAATTAGGACACAATTATCCTAATCCTTTTGGATTATCAACATCTATCAAGTATGAAATTGCAAGACAGTGCAGAGTTACCGCCAAGGTTTACAATATCTACGGCCGTGAGATTATAACACTTATTGATGAAATAAAGAACCCAGGCTCATATAGAATTTCTTGGAATGGAGTATCCGGAGATGGTGAGAAAATGAGAAATGGTGTTTATTTACTTAGAATGAACACAGGAGATAGATTCCTTACGAGAAAAATGATCCTAGCGCGATAAGGAAAACGATCGTGAAGAGAATTGCTATTATTCTGACTGTTTTCTTTATTGCCGGCCATTCATTATTGCTTGCACAGGTTCAGCCAACGAATGAGTGGGTAAGCATCTGGAGCGACAGTTCGTACATTGGCAATAGTAAAATACCCATTGGCGCTGTTATACGGGCGTATGACCCACAGAACGTTTTATGTGGAGAATTCACCGCTGTAAAGTCGGGTTCGTTTGGTTTAATGCCTGTATATAAGGACGATTCGCAAACACAACGCGACGAGGGGGCAACGGCTGGTGATACCATTCGCTTCACAGTTGACGAAAGACCGGCAATTGTCTATGGACCTGATCCTCCTGTATGGACGACAAATGGAGGAGTACTGCGGATCAATCTGGTAGTGCAGGACACTTCGCAGCCATTGATCCGGGTTTATCCGGGATTGATATCGTTTGGAACCGTGGCGCTGAAGGATTCGGTCACGAGAACGATAAGAGTCGTAAATATTGGGTTGGACTCTTTAGCTGTTGATTCAATTGTTGCAGTATACAGGTTTCCAAGTCACTTCAGCATATCACCGAGCACATTCAGGTTGCCACCCGGTGATAGCATCAATGTGACGGTGCAATATAAAGCGACGCTCGGTTCCGGGAATATTACACCTGACTTACTGATCTATTCCAACGCTGAAAATGTGCCGATCCAACGTGTTCCAATGACTGCAAATATTGAAACAGACGTGATACCGACAAATGAATGGATAAATGTCTGGAGCGATTCAGCTCTTTACGATGGCAGTGTTGTAGAAATCGGTGATGTAATAGATGTTTTTGACCCCCAGGGGGTGCATTGCGGCACTTTTGTGGTATCGAAAGCAAATCAATATGGAATTGTGCCTGTTTACCGTGATGACCCCTTAACAACGAGCACCGATGAAGGCGCCGCACCGGGTGATACGTTGCGCTTTACAATAAATGGTTATACTGCGAGTACTCTTGGACCGGACCAGCCGATATGGAGGTCAAGCGGGCAGGTGCTGAAGGTACGATTATCCGCCCTGCCATCAGCCAGTAGGGCTGTAATATCCGTGGTTCCTTCGACTTTGACGTTCGGATCGATCATGCTTAAAGGATCAGCGGCGAGATCGTGTGTGATTCGAAATGAGGGACCGGATACCGTAACCATTTATTCGACCGACGTGATCTATTCTTTCCCTGAGCATTTCTACGTAGAGACGACCTCGAATACTATCCCCCCGGATACGAGCGTTACAATTACAGTTGACTATACTGCCGTGGTCGGTGAAGGAGAAATTCATGCAACGCTGGTAGTGTATTCGAATGCGTCCAATTTTCCAAGACTGGAAATACCGATGTCCGCCCTGGTCCTGACGGGAGGCATTTCGACGAACGAGTGGATTAGTTTATGGAGTGATTCGACCGTTTTTAATGGACGCCTCGTAGAGCCTGGAGACGTCATCGATGTCTATGATCCTGATAGTATCCTGTGTGGTAGTTACACGGTGCAAGATACGGGAAAATATGGATTGCTCCATGTGTATCGTGACGACAGCTATTCTGATTCAGTGGATGAGGGAGCGTCTCCAGGCGATACACTCTCTTTCAATATCAATGGATACCCTGCAATTTCTAATGGCCCGGATTCACCTGTTTGGACCGCAAACGGAAATATTCTTAATATAAATCTCGTCCCGGATACATCGCAGCCATTGAGCCTGAATGTCGGTCCTGATGTTACAATTTGCAAAGGAGTCGGCTCTGTAGTAGGTCGCAACGCCTATGGAGGACGACCTCCATATAATTACACATGGACGCCGGCGATGGGATTGAATAACCCAAAGATTGCACGACCCTTTGCGAACCCGGATTCTCAGACGACGTATGTAATTACCGTCATTGATGCCAGGAGTGATACCGTACGGGATACGCTTTCCGTCGCAGTGAATCTGTCACCGGAAGCGCATGCGGGACCCGATAAAGTGATATGTTCGGGGGCGAACACGGTAATTGGAGATACCGCCACCGGCGGCGTGCCTCCATACTCGTATTCATGGAGCCCATCGAGCGGTTTAAACAAGTCCGATATTGCAAGGCCGACGGCAAGCCCTGGCGCAACAACGGTGTACGTCGTGACGGTCACTGCGGCGAACAATTGCGTCGACAGCGATACGGTGATCGTGTTCGTAAACAGTGGCCCGACGGCTAAGGCCGGTCCGGACACGACTATTTGTTATGGAGCCAGTGTAAGTATCGGTGACTCGGCGTCGGGCGGGGCTCCACCATATTCCTATCTCTGGGACCCGGTGGAAGGTTTGAGCGCGAGGGACGTCCCGCGACCGACAGCCGGCCCTGATACAACAACAGCCTACATCGTGACGGTAACGGATGCAAATGGATGCACGGGCAGCGATACAGTCAGGGTTATCATTAATTCCACGCTTGCCGCAAACGCAGGGTTTGATATCGATCTTTGTATTGGAAGTGAAAAAGCGATAGGAGATACGGTGACGGGTGGAACACCGCCTTACACGTATTCATGGAGTCCGTCCACCGGACTAAGTGCGACGAACGTTCTCAAACCCGTTGCCAATCCTTCCACCGGCACGACATATACGCTTCTTGTTACCGATTCCAAGGGATGTACAGCCTCGGATTCAACTATTGTCACCGTGCATCAACTGCCGGCCGTGACTGCCAGACCGGATACGACGATCTGGAGCGGAGATGTCGTTGAATTGATCGCAGAGGGTTCCGGAGGAACGGAACCGTACGGGTATGAATGGAGTCCCGGCTCAACTCTCGATGACGCTTACGTGGCGCGTCCGAATGCCGGTCCGTTGACGTCTCAAAAGTATCATGTTACCCTGAACGATTATCTTGGCTGCCAGGCCGTCGATTCGCTGGTGGTAACAGTAAAGCCGGTCCAGGTGTACCCGCCGGACAGTTCCAAAGGGCACGCAACATCGCTGACCTTACGATGGCATTCGCTTTCAGCCAGCTCCTATGATCTTCAAATATCAACAAACGAGAGTTTCCTGTCTCCCCTCATGACCAAAGGAGGAATAACGGATACTTCTCTTACGGTAAGCGACCTCGATTACGAAAAAACCTATTACTGGAGAATTCGGGCGCACCGGAATTCTGATGTTAACAACTGGTGCTTCCCCTGGAATTTTGGAACAACACTCAGGCCGCCGCCGCTCCTTTCTCCCTTGGACGGCGCTTTCAACGTTGCGCGTACTCCGACATTGAAATGGAAGGCTTCTCCACTGGCTTCCTTCTACCGTTTGTGGCTTTCGACGGATTCCACGTTTGCCTCGGTAAACATTTATGAAGATTCCTTATCCAGCAGCGAGTACACGTGTTCACAGCTTTCATCGAATGCAAGGTACTTCTGGAAAGTGCGGGCGGTAAACCAAAGTGATTCCGCGACGAGCGCTGTCTGGTCTTTCACGACGTTTAAAATGCCGGACCTGCAGGTGACCCAGGTCCAAGTGCCCGGCACTGCCTGGTCGGGCCAGACGTTCCAGGTGACGTGGCACGTTTCGAATACCGGGACGGGGGAAACGAGAACGCCGGTATGGTACGACAAGCTGTATCTTTCACCCGACACGTCATTTGACCCCGATGTCGATACCTTTCTTGGAATATTTGAAAACATCAGCTACCTGGATACAGCGCAGTCGTACTCGAACACGGCTACCTTTACCCTGGCTAACGGAATCTCGGGGAATTACTACGTGTTCGTTCAGACGGACAATCGTAACCAGATCGAGGAACTGGACGAAAACAACAACATGAGCAGGAACAGTTCCGCCATGCAGGTTTCCATTTCGCCGTATCCTGACCTGCAAGTGAGCTTAGTAACGGCGCCGGGAAACGCGTTCTCCGGGGCCAAGATCAACGTGAATTGGACTGTCGGCAACACCGGCGGCACCGGACCGACCAAGGTCAGTACGTGGGTGGATAGCATATATCTCTCGCGGGATACGATTCTTGATTTCGGGAGCGACATCCCGCTTGGGAGAAAAGCGCATACGGGTATTCTCCAACTCGACTCGACTTATTCAACCTCTGATTCCGTGACTCTCCCGCAAAAACAATACGGAAAATTCTGGATCCTTGTCTTTACTGATGCAACGAACGCGGTTTATGAATATGCGTCTGAAAACAATAATACCGGTTACAGCGCGGATACGATTCACGTTACGTTGACTCCGCCGCCGGATCTAATTGTGACCAGTATTACAATTCCCGATTCCGCCGGAACACTCGAACCAATATCAATTGGATGGACGGTGAAAAACAGCGGTCCCGGCGCGCCTTTTGAATCCGGTTGGAGTGATCGCGTGTACATCTCGAAATCTGCCGCGTTTCACCAGGATTCAGTGATTGATCTTGGATCTTTTGCCCAAGCACGATCGCTTGATCCGGATTCAACCTATGTCTCCAATAATACCGTTCCGCTACCCGATAAAATATCCGGCCGCTACTTCGTTTACGTGAAGACGGATTGCGATGACGAAGTGTTTGAGCACGATTACAATGATAACAATATATCGAGAAGCGATACCTCGATCCTGATCCTAGCGCCGGACCTTGTGATTACTGGCATTTCTGTTCCGGATACAGCGGTGTCCGGCAAAAAGCTGGAATTGTCCTGGAGTATCAAGAACCAGGGAGCGGGAAAACTCCGGAACAAGCCGTGGAAAGACAAGGTGTATCTTACGCGACTCGCGTATCTGAATCTCGATTCCGTAACCGTTCTGGGAGAAGAAAACCGCTCAAGATCACTCGCCGTTGATTCCTCTTTCTCCACGACACGCTCTTATACATTGCCACGAGGTATCTCCGGGCACTACTTCGTTTTCATTGAGACGGATATCGATAACAATGTTTTTGAGGATGGTCGTGACGATAACAACCTTACCAGAACGGATTCCTCGTTTTTCGTGGAACTGGCCGGGTATCCAGACCTTGTAGTGACCAGTGTGACAATTCCGGATTCCGCCTCGCTCGGGGACTCCATTTCCATAAGCTGGACTGTGAAAAACCAGGGAAACGATACCCTGCGTGAAAGTCATCGCTCCGACAGGATCTACTTCTCAAGGGACACGTCAATTTCCGCCGACACCGCGCTGGTTCTTTTTTCCATTGACAGGCAGGACACGCTGCGCCCGGATTCTTCAACGACTGTGCAGGCCAAGTTTGTGCTTCCGGCCACCGTGGTCGGCTCCTTTTATACATTCGTGGAAACCGATGCGTTCGACGTGGTTTACGAATACCTGCACTCCGACAACAATATGCGCAGGAGCGATTCGACGACGTATGTTCGATGGCCTGACCTCCAAGCTGTTTTCCTGGATGTTCCTGACAGCATAAAAGGAGGGGAGCGAGTTTTGCTCGAAGGTTGTGTCACGAACTCGGGGGGCGGGCCGACGCCCATAGGAGGCTCCTGGGTGGACGTGATTTACCTGTCGAAGGACTCGACGTGGAACGAGGACGCCTCGACCGCGTTAGTCTCGATCCCCAGGGCCCCCAGGCTGAAGCCCGGCGAGCGCGATACGATAAAAGTGCAGGTTGCCATACCGAACGACGTTTCCGGGAAGCGGTATTTCTACTTCATGACGGACGAGTCGAATTCCATCTTCGAGAACGGACAGGAATCGAACAACGTAATCCGCAGCGATTCAACCAGCGGTTCATCGGGTGGAGGAGTTGTCGTGGAGTCCTATCCTCCGCCCGACATTGCCGTGACGGCCTATTCCGCGCCATCCAGTGCTTCATCGGGTGATACGATAAGGGTCTCCTGGACGGTGAGGAATCTCGGCAGCGGCACGACGAGAATCACGAATTGGAATGATCGTGTTTATATCGCGCTCGATACCCTGCCGGAAACGCTGAACGATATTTCCCTTCTCTCCGTATCCCGGAGGGAAGCCCTGCACCCGGGGCTGTCGTATTCACGCGACACCCTTTTGACCCTTCCCGACACCATATCGGGGCAGTGGTACCTGATTGTTAAAACGGATGCGAGCAATCTCGTCCAAAACGATTCGATCCCCGGTAACAACGTGAGAAAAAGCGCGATTTCAGTCCAGCTTTCAGCACACGCGGACCTGGCGGTGACTTCGGTGACGATGGACTCCACGGTGGCATCCGTCCAGCCTGTCATGGTCCACTGGTCGGTTGCCAACACGGGAAGCGGCGTGACGAACACTACTTCCTGGTACGATGCCGTTTACATTTCCGGCGACACGCTCCTTGACGCGGGCGACAGGCGTATTGGCACGTACATGAGAAACGATACTCTCAGCCCCGGGGCGAGTTATTCCGACAGTCTCGAGGTGGTTATCCCTGAAGTATCCGGACCGCACTACGTGTTCGTCAAGTCGGACTACAGCAACCGCGTGTTCGAGAGCGGGAAGGAGTCGAACAACGAGGCCCGTTTTCCCGTGTCCGTTACCACTCCGCCGCCCGCTGACCTGATCGTCTTGAACGTTACGGCGCCTGACAGCACGGTCCCGGGAGAGAGCATCACGATTTCCTGGACGCTGAAAAACATCGGGAGCAATAAAGCAAAGGGCTTGCTGCGCGACGCGATCTACCTTTCCGTGGATACGGTGTGGAGTGTTTCCGATCCCATGGTAGGGAAGCAGGACCGCATCGTGAATATTCCTCCCGGCGGCACGCTGTTCAGGAGCATGGATATCGATGTTGCGCACCTGATCGACGCGGATGAACAAGGAAATACTCCGGGAGAGACCGGTTTTGCCGGCGGCCGCGCGCCGTTGCCCCTGGCCAGCCTGACGGAGAAAACGCCGGCCATCGTCGAGGGCTCGTATTACTGCCTGGTGCGAACAGATATCAGGAATACCATCTATGAAAGTTCCAACGCGAACAATACCGGCAGGTCGGATTCGGTGATCAGCGTGAGCGTTCCGCTCCTGACGCCGGACACGACCGTAAGCGGGATGCTTAAGCAGGGGGAGAAGAAATACTACAGGTTCAACACGAGTTTCGGGCAGACGCTTGTTCTTTCCCTGAAGTCGAGCGATAACAACGCGGCGAACGAATTGTACCTCAGGTACGGCGAGGCGCCGACGAGAAGCCTGTACGACTACGGAACCAACAAGCCGTTCTCCCCTGACCAGGAGATATCCGTTTCGTCCACGGAGGACGGCGTGTACTACGTGATGCTGTTCGCGAATTCCCTGTCCGGCGGCTCCGAAACCTATGAGCTCAGTATCCGGAGCGTGAAGCTGGAAATTCTTTCCGTGCATTCCAACAAGGGAGGAAATACGGGGAGGGTGACGCTGAAGATTACAGGCTCCAGGTTCGACAACAACACGTTCTTCATGCTGAAAAAGTGCGATAACACGGACAGCGTCTTGAACGCGAAGATTCAATACATCAATTCCAGCTCCGTCTTTTGCACCTTCTATCTTGATGGTGCCGGGCTGGGATTATACAACCTGAAATGCCGTGATTTTTCAGGGAATTCTTTCGTACTGGATTCCAGTTTTACGGTTGAAAAGACGAAGATCCAACCTCTCGGATTCCAGGTTTCCTACCCCGAGAGGATCCTCGTGAACAGGGCGGGGATGATCAGCGTGTATTTCAAGAACAAGAGCAACATCGACGTAAAGAATCCCCTCCTGCTTGTCCGGGCGGACAGCCGCAGCGGCACATCTGTTGGAAGGAGCATCGACGAACTGCGCAATAACTGGAATGAAATTGGAGTGGTGTTGATGGAAGAAGGCATGGACGACGCGATACTGCGCCCCGAAGCCGAAGGCAACGTGTACATATACGTCAGGACGGAACGCAATGGCGGGTTCGTGCCGCACGAAGCGCTGAAATTCACGATACACGAGATAGAATACTGAGGATCGAAAAATGGAAAACAAGATTTACCTGATAAGGTTTCTATCCCTTTTTTCTTTACTGTTTTTATGCCGTTTTCAGGATTCTTTTGGTCAAGCAGTTGGTAAGAGTGAAGTTTCGACAATTACTGATTGTGAGTGTGAGGTTCCGTATTATGATTCGAATCATAATGTGCCGGGAGCGGTTTTTATTAAAGATATTCCCTTTGTAGGAAATATTAAAAGATGGACTAATGGGAAGATATATTACCGGTGGGGAGAAAATATCAGTTTAGATGATAAGACCAAAATTGATAATGACATACGGATATGGGAACACGCTGTAAATACTGCTGAATATAACATCTACCCATTTGATGTTCTTTCAATTAAATACGATTCAAATAAAACATCGAATTACTATGTCATAATTGATGTGACTGAGAACGTTAATTATACAGACCTTGGTATGCCTAATGGAAAATCTAAAATGACAGTTTCCAACGTTACGAGTTCGATTTTGCATGAGTTCGGTCATGTATTAGGTATGGGGCATCCATTTCAAAGGAAAGATAGAAACGATTATGTGCTTCAAATTTATTATTATATTGGATGGGGTGTTTATATACCAATTTTATTGAATGATGTTGTTACATATTTTATTAGATATTCACCAAACCCTTTTCTAAAAGTTACAAAAGATATTATATACGATAAACTGCTTGCCGATTCTAAAGTTTATCCTCAAAGAAAATATGGCAGTTACGATTTTCGATCAATTATGCATGACACATATTACGACTTTGTAAAATTTGATCGTTTAAAATTATCAAAGCCGCGGTATTTTATTCAATTTCGTTCTAATATTAATGAAGGAATAAAAATGAAAATATAAGTGTTGGGTTCCCTACAGATCTCAGCAAAGGTGACATTAGATCCGTTTACGAATACTACAAGCCCCAAGTAAAAGTAATATATCCAAATGGTGGAGAGAACCTGACAGAGTATAATATTATCACGATCAAATGGGATAGCTTTCGGATTGATAAAGTAGATATTGAGTATACATCTGATTACGGTATGACATGGAATGTCATTGCACAGAACGTGCCCAGCCACGATGTTCATACAGATAACTACAATACATTTGTATGGGTGGTTCCAAATGTATCATATAAAAGCGCGGCTAAAACAAAAGGGTATGCAATTAGAATTATAGCAAAGCATATTACACCTAATTTTTCTAATGTTCCAAAAGGCGTATGTGATATAAGTAACAGAACGTTCTCGGTTTCTAAGATAATTGGTCGGAAAATGACAGATATTTTAATTCGTTCACTAATGGATTTTAAGGATTATTTATTCCCATGCTATGATAAGGAGCAAGATGTCGTAGTACAAATAAAAAATAACGGCGCGGATGTAGATTTATCGAGAAAGCATCTCAAGGTAACATCATATCTATCGCACGGTGATGAGGTGACGCAATATACTCGAGTGCTGAAAGTTGGCACATTGAAGGCGGGAGATGTTTTTGATGTAACATTGAACCAGCCGGATAAAAAGTACAATATGGAAAAAGCAGGTCCGTATTCCTTTTATTTTGTATCGGAAATCGATGGTGATTACGATAATTCAAACAATGAGTTGACAGAAATATTTGAACAGAAGCAGCCCGATCCTCCCAAAGTAAAAGCAGGTTAAAAGGTTATTATTACCGGCGGTGAAAAGTACGTCATTACGAAGAACGGAAAAGTGAACTTGTCATATGACAAGAAAACTTGGAAGAATGTTACATGGTCAACTCAGGAAAGCGAGCAAAATCTCACGGTGACACAACCGGGTTATTACAAGTTTACAGCAGAAACGAAGGACGGTTGCATAGCGGAATCAGAGCGGTTGTGGGTTATTATCGATGCTGAAATATGGATTGACCCTTTATACCAATGCGTAATAGATATCTTCCAGAGCGGAGACCCGAACGACATCATAGGCCCGGCGGGGTACGGAGAGAGGAGGTGGATCACGAAAAACGACAAGATGCCGTACAGGATCCTCTTCGAGAACGACCCGGAAATAGCGAATGCGCCGGTCAAGTACGCGTATATTTCTCAGAAGCTCGATTCCACGCTCGATTTCAAGACGTTTCGTCTTGGCGGTTTCGGTTTTGCCGGTTTCACTTTCGATGTTCCGGAGAACACGTCGTATTACTATGAAAGAATCGATGTGAAAGATTCGCTGGGCGTGTATGTCGATGTCACGGCGGGCCTCGACGTCACGACCGGCACGATATTCTGGGTGTTCCAGGCGGTGGATACGGCAAGCGGCCATCCGGTGAAAGGAGTGCTGGAAGGCTTTCTGCCCGTTAACGATAGTGTCAGTCATGCCGGGGAAGCCTACGTGGATTATACGATAAAACCGAAAGATAATGCAATTACCGGTGATATCGCCCATGCAAGGGCCACGATTGTTTTTGACGAGAACGAGCCCGTTGATACACGGACGATCTTCAATACCATAGATGCCGTCGGTCCGGTCAGCAGGCTGGATTCATTACCGGAGTACATCGATTCCACGCATGTGCTCCTGAGTTGGCGGGGCTCGGACGATTCGACCGGTTCCGGCGTGGGCTCGTACACGATTTTCATGTCCGAAAACGGAGAACCCTTCAGGGAGTGGCTCTCGAATACAAGGGACACCACGGTATATTTCAACGGAACGAAGGGCAATTGGTATCGATTTTACAGCATCGCCAGGGACAACGCGGGCAACCTCGAGAATGCCAAGTCGGACTGGGAAGTGGAATTCGCCCTCGCCGGTCCGACCTACGCGCCTGTCGCTCTCCCGGCGGTCAACGTCGCCGATACGTGTTTTACGGCTCACTGGGAGCCCGTGAGCATCGCCCAGAGCTATCGTCTCGACGTGGCGTATGACCGGGATTTCAACAACTATGTATCCGGGTACCAGGATCTGCCGGTGGGAGATACATCGAAGACGGTTACCTGGCTTGACGGCGATACTACGTATTACTACCGAGTGCGTGCGCTTAATCCAGCCGGACCGAGCGAGAATTCGAACATCATCCGAGTGCAAACGCGCAACAGAATTTACGCGTCAATAAAGGTGTTCATGGAGGGGCCTTTCGACGTCGATTCAATGAGAACAGACTTGCGGCAATACGGCTACATACCGTTGAAAAACCCGTATTCGGGATCGCCCTGGAATTACACGGGCGGTGATTCCGTGAGCCATATCCCTTCAGGCGTCGTTGACTGGATGCTGGTTGAACTGCGATCCGGCACAGGAGACAGCACGAAAGTGAGCGAAAGGGCGGCGTTTGTAAAAAGCGACGGCGCTGTCGTGGATACCAACGGGACCGATCCTCTCTCGTTCTGGGACGTGGAAGAAGGCGACTACTACATCGTGATG
Organism: Bacteroidota bacterium; assembly: GCA_024276335.1. GTDB lineage: Bacteria > Bacteroidota > Ignavibacteria > SZUA-365 > JAADGX01 > JAADGX01. The sequence goes on along the minus strand of JAJRXL010000518.1, from coordinate 3,285 downwards.
CATCACAGGAATCATATCTCGATAATGAGCGATTCCGCCAAGCATATGAGCGGCGTCAAGCCTGCCGGGTACACGCATGATTTCACGACCGGCCAGGGCCAGGCGTACGGAAGCGATGCAATGAAACAGTTGGCGACCGGGATCTTCGGCATGTTTGGAGGCGACGTTGTACCCGACGGGTATATCAACTACGCCACGGAAACATCCAAGGTATGGAACGACAAGGATCAATTGGGTTATTACTCGTCCGACATAAACGCGGACGGGTACGTGAATTATTCGACGGAAAGTTCAATCATCTGGAACAACAGGGACACATTCACGCAAGTGCCATGATTTTGAACCAATGAGGGTGTAAAGAAATGAGGTACATTGTTTTCCTTTTATTAATTACTTGTGAAGCCGCAATGACGCAGGATTTCTCGCTTTTTACCCGGCAGAGCAATTCCGGGAACGACTGGTACCTGGAGGTATGGGCGAAGAGAAACAATACATCGACGACTCACAAGTACTGGAAAAGCACATGCAGGTTTGAATTCGCGTCCACTTCGGGATTGGATTTTTCTTCCGGTGTAACGGACATGTCGTCCGGCTGGACGGATTTAAACAGCAACTACGGTAGCGCGACCATCACGGAGTACTTCAGCCAGACGCCGAAAAATTTTTCGATAAATTTCAGCAGTTCGCCGGGAAGCTACTCGCAGTGCGTCGATTGGCCAAGCGGACAGGAATTGAAGGTCGTACGTGTCAAGATGAATATATCGGATAAAACATCTGATTCAGGAGTCAACTGGTTCCACATCAAGGCAGCCACGTCGGCGTATGTTATGACTTCCTCGAATTCCACTCTTGGAAACGACCGGAATACATCAACGTATTTTGACTTTCCCGCTCCAAATCCGAATCACACTCTGCCTGTGCAACTCATTGCGTTCTGGGCCAGGAGCCGGAAGAGTTACGTGTGCTTATACTGGGAAACCGCGACTGAAGTGAACAACTACGGGTTCGAAATTCAACGAAAGAACAAAAAAGACAGGAATTGGCTGACAATCGGGTTTAAAGAGGGAAAAGGTACCTCGAACGTGCACAACAAGTACATGTTCATTGATTCGATGGATGTGATTATATCTCAGAACTTTGTGACTGAAACCGTCAGATACAGGCTCAAACAGATCGACAGGGACGGGAGTTACAGCTATTCACCGGAGATTGAGGTTCCAATTGGAGTAGCGAACACTACTGAACTCGGACCAAACTATCCGAATCCGTTCCACACCGGCACAAACATAAGATATCAATTGAAGATAGATAGCCATGTAAAACTAGTCGTGCGTAATTTGTTCGATCAGGAAATCAGGACTCTTGTTGATGGATTTCAGAAACAAGGCTCCTATAACTACTGGTTTGAAGCGAAAAACCTTAATCCCGGACTTTACATTGTTACTCTTACTGTCGGGGATAAAACAGAGACAAGAAAAATGGTTTTGTCGAAATAATGAAGTAATCTGAAGGATTTTCGAAGGCATGACAAGATTGAGAATCCGTTATTGTGAAGCCTGGACGGATGTGCCCCATATGATGGGGACTTCTAACCACCGGTCATTGCGATGGAAAGGCGCAAAGCGATCTATGAATTTGGGCGAGATTGCTTCATTCGCCGCAATGACAATAAATGAACTGTGTCTTTAGAAATGTTCATGTATCAACGCCTCTTTCTCTCCTCGTACCTCCTATTCACAATTGGCCCCCTCACGAATTTCTCCCCGTCCCAGTAGCGGATGCGGCGCATGAGGTCGGCCTTCCACTCGGCGGAAATAGTCTGCTTTATCTTGCCTTCCTGGAAGAGCTCCAGGTGGATGCGATCGAACCGCGATGAAGTGCGAACGCCAATAGGACGGAAAGCTGTGTCGAAGGTATAAAATATATCAACCATTTCTGCGGTGCTGTCCGGACGTAAAACGCAGAACTCGTTCATGGCAAACTCGATAGTAGAATCGGTTGCGCTGTTCACGCGTGCGAACGAGTGGTCCATGTTGTCGAAGTATTCCTGCAAGTCAGTGCGCGGGAAAAGGATGTAAAATTTCTCCCGGGCCGGTTCCATCTCCGGCTCGAGAAAAATGCGCGGCTCCTGCTGGGGAGAGCGTCCGTTCATGTACGCCGGATCGAATACGGCAGCGCAGGCGCGGAAGTAACTGTTGTTCGTTCCCGAAGCGATGACGTAGCTATTGAAAGCGTGCAAGTCCTTGAGGTTTCCGGAATGGCCGTAGGTCTGGAGAATTCGTCCATCCGTTGATAGTTCCTGGATGTAACAAGGATAGAAATCCCCGCTCGCTGATGTGTAAATATGCGGTTTCCCGGCGCTGTCCGTGGTAACCAGTGAGGTCATCAACATGAAAACCATGTTGAGATAATTCCCTTCGTTCGTGCGTGTAGGCAGACCGATCTTCGTCTTCCAGCGAATAGCGCCGTCAGGCTCGTAGCAGTGGTAATAGTCCGTGGTCCCAGCGATAGGCCGGTTCGGATGGCCGAGCAGCACTTCATTGTTCCCGTCACCATCCAGGTCAACAACCCAGGACAATTTCATCTGTCGTTTTTCCGGGATACGTATATCAAAAGGCTGTTCTTCTGCGCTGATGCGTTTTTTCCAGAGAGTCCTGCCGCGTTGGTTCTGTACCACGAACTGGTTGTCTTTCCGCAGGATCAATGCAGGGTTGTCGTCAAAGTCGAGAACGAAAAAGTAGAGGTAGGCGGTAAACACCAGCATGAGCGCTACCGATGTCAGTGTGATCGCAGCCTGGTAACGCTTGTAAACCTGTGCCATGCGTTCTTTCCACGTTCGCTGCTCCGAGCGTATCACCAGCCGGCTGTTGAATATGTCGGAGACCTTGCGAACGGGAAATAGTTCGAGTTTTCGCCGCGGATGTTTCTCCTTCAACTCGTCGAGGAATTCCTGGCCGTTTGTTTCGTTCGCTTTCGGCAGAACGAACGTGGAGTACGGGGAATAAAAGACGGTTTCGATCTTTTTGTGAATGATGTCGTTTCCCATCGGCTGCACGTCGCCGGTCGTGCTGATCGTGCCGGTGAAAACGGCTGACCCGGAGACTTCGAAGTACTCGCGGGCCATTGCCTCGCGGGACAACTGCGCCAGGCTGTTGACCGTCAGGCCGAGACTGAAGGAGAGCCCGGTGTACATCCGGAGCGTCTCGGGAAAATTGACGGAAAGGGAGTAATGTCGCGGTGAAAAATTCCTGAGGATGGTGTGGCCGGTATGGCGCACGGCCTCGG
>JAJRXL010000517.1 GCA_024276335.1 Bacteroidota bacterium | reverse complement strand
ATGGGTTTTAGAGAGCCGCTGAAGGAGCGGCAGAACAAAAGCGGCGGTTTTGCCCGTACCCGTTTGTGCTGTGCCCAGCAAGTCCCGTTCTTCCAACAAGTGGGGGATGCACTGTTCCTGGATCGGTGTGGGAGTGATGTAACCCACTGCGGCCACGGCTCGTTGGAGCTGTGGGATCAGGTCGCCAAAGGCGCCTTGTGGAAGCGTGGATTGCTGTTGTTGCGTGGAATGGCCATTACGCCTGCGCGGCGCGTGTGCGTGTTCTTTCATGTTTCTCCTGGTCCGGGGTTTTACAAATCTTTGCCCGCCGGACACGTGGAAAAGAAAGGACCGCAATTTTCGCGGCAATCAGGCGCCCCTGCGGTTGATGCGGGGATGCGTGAAATGATCTGATACAGAATATGTTATAGGCGGCACGGTGGCTCACCCGGTGAAATCAACTTCGAAGAAAATTTCACAGCTAATAATGTAGAACAATAAAGCATGGAAAACAAATACGGTTTGATGGTGTGTCCCGGGAAAAAGGAAAATCCTTCCGGCAGGGGGCGGGTAAAGAGCAGGCCGAGGTTAGGGGGTATGGGAATCTGCGAATGCGAATGAGACTACTTCATTCGCCTGAAGCGGATTTGCAGGTAACGCCAAATTCAATTTCCCTTTTCAAATTCCCCTGTTTCCCGGTTTCGGGACAGGCCTGCGACCTTGGCGATCCTGTCCGGCGGCCCGAGGACAAAAAGCACATCGTTGGCATAAAGCGGCATGCTCACACTTGGATTGGAAAACACTCGCGAGTTTCGACGTATGGCCAACACGGAAACGCCGTATTTCTTTCTCAGCTCAGCCTCGGCAAGGCTCTTTCCCACGAGGGGTGAACCCTCGGCAATTTGCAGTATACTGATCTCGACATCAGGAAGCTGGAGATGGACATCGGATAAATATGGCGAATCTTTCGACAGGCTTCGAAACATTTCGTAACCATCGGAACGGATTTCCGCGACCAGCGCCTCGATTTTATCCTTCGGTACAAGATATTTCGATAAAACACGGGTAAAAATTTCCACGGACGTTTCAAATTCTTCCGGGATGACCTCGTTCGCGCCCAACTCGTACAAAGGCTTCATCTCCTGGAGGTAGCGGCTGCGTACAATCAAATGGATTTTCGGATTGAGCCTGCGAATGATTTCGACAATCCTGCGGGTCGAGGCCGGATCATTGATTGCGATGACGACGATTCTTGCCTCGTTGATATTCGCGTGCTGGAGGACGACTTCCTGGGTCGAATCGCCATAGTGAATGGGTTCGCCTTTTGCCTGTTCGTTCCTCACTGTTTCGGGGTTTACATCGATGATCGCATAGGGAATACCTGACAACCGGGCGGCACGCGCGACATTCCTGCCGTTGACACCGAAACCGATGATAATGAGATGGTCTCTGATATCCCGAATCTTTGTCTCCGGAACAGGGTTAAAGCCCGCCTTTAATCTTTTGGGCAGCGGCAACCGTAGGATCATATCGGCTGCGCGTGGCGCCAGCGCTATAATGAACGGCGTTGCCGCCATCGTGAGTATCGAGAAAGCCAGAAACGTCTGGTAGATATTACCGGCAAGCATACCGTGCTCGACACCTGTCCTGGACAGGATGAAAGAAAATTCGCCGACCTGGCCGAGGGCAAAGCCTACCACGATCGCGGTACGCAACGGAAGTCCTAATACTACTGCCGCAAAGCAGGCAATAGTGGATTTTAAAACGATCACTCCCAAAGCAATCAGTGCAATGGTGCCCGGTTGCCGGAAAAGAAAACCCACGTCCAGGAGCATACCGATGGAAACAAAAAAGAAGCTCGTAAAGACATCCCGAAAAGGCAGAATGTTTCCGAGTGCCTGGTGACTGTACTCGGATTCGGAAATGATCAAACCCGCCAGGAACGCGCCGAGGGCGAGGGACAGGCCGGCCATGGAGGTGAGCCACGCAACGCCGAGACAAATCAGGACCACACTGAGTAAGAAAACCTCCTGGTTGCGCGTTTTTGCGATTTGATACAACACCCGTGGCACGATCCATTTCGTGCTGACTATTACCAACAAGATGATACCGGTTCCCTTGGCCAGGAGAACGAGGACGGACTCGCTTACGTTTCCCGGGGCCCCGGCCAGTATCGGAGTGATCAGGATCATGGGAACGATTATGATGTCCTGGAAGATCAGGATGCCCAGTGTCGTGCGCCCGTGGGGACTGTCAACTTCGGCCCTTTCCTGGATGAGTTTGAGCACGATCGCGGTACTGCTCAGGGCAACGAGGAAGCCGATGAAGACCGCCTCGCCCAGAGCCTGCCCGAATTGCCGGGCTATGAACAACGTTGCCAGGAACGTCAGGAACACTTGCAATGACCCGCCCAGCAGGACGGACTTTCTGATTTGCAGCAGCCGTCCAAAAGAAAACTCGATACCGATGGTAAAGAGTAACAACACGATACCGATTTCTGCGAGTATCTCGACTTCGTGGACCGCCTGTACCAGGGCGAATCCATGAGGGCCGACGAGTATTCCCGTGACTAGAAAACCCACAACCGCGGGCACACCCAGCCGATGGCAAATAAAGAGGACGGCAACACCCAGGCCGAATATTATGACAATATCATTGAGCAACGGTATTTCCATAGCCTAATATACATTCAAATTCATATCGAAAAGCAAGAGGAAACGCTGCGGATAGCTCCTTTCCCCTTGTGGGCGGTGGTTCACGGTCAAACATTGCCTGGTTATGGATGGGCACCCCCGAGTATCGGTCCCGTCCGGTACCGGCAGATAAGCATGGTCGTGAAGACGCGGCCGCCAGCCCTGGCGACAGGTCCGGGGGAATATCCGTGAAAAAACATGCAATGTCAACCACGCCCGCCATGCGCGTTTTCCTCCTGCAAATATGCATCCCGCCGCTTCCAAGCATCAACAGTGTAAGGGAAAAGGGGTTGACGTTCGTGCGACAAGCTGCTTTTCCGGGAAGGATTTCGAGAAGAATCATCGAAAACCACGTAGTCCTCTGCTCGCCTCGCGCCAAGTATCATGTGCGAACCGGAACGCATCGGTTCGATAAGATGTTGATACAAACTGCCGGAAAAGAGAAAATAAAATACGGGTAATTTCCGTATGTTATGTGCGGTTTAGATCGTCGGATACTGAGGACTTATTCAAAACCGTGTCGAAGGACCCGATATGAAAAACAACCGTTCACCTTTCACTATCGTCATGGTGTTTGTTGTATTTGGTGTTGTATGGATGGTGTTAACGAGCGTCGTCGTCCATTTCGCTGGTATCGGTCGCCCTGTTCTCGTTTTACTCGGACCAGTGAATCTAGCGGTTTTCGTGATGTTCGCCGCCTGGTTGATGTTTACATTTATCGCAAAAGGACAAAACAAAATAGGGGGATCACGGCAACAACAGTCGCGGGACAACTTCGAGATGCTGGATGGATTGGAAACAGTGCCGATCATCTTGGTTGCAGCCGATAAGAATGGCGTGATCACCATGTTCAAAGGAAACAAGCCGCATTCTATTGGTTGTAACTTGGAGGAAATTACCGGTAGGCCTGTCGATGAAGTTTTCAAGAACTGTGAAGATATTAGCGACGACTTCAAGCGTGCCCTGGACGGTGAATCGTTTGAAAACGTCCGATCGTGGGGAAACCAAGTTTTCCAGTGGTACTTTCGTCCATCTTATGATCAGCAGGATAATGTGCGAGCGGTCATTGGGGTCGCGGTGGATGTCACCGAGAGAATACATCGTGAGCGAGAACTTACGAAGGCGAAGGAAGCCGCGGAGCAGGCACAGCGTGTACGCTCCGAGTTCATTGCCAACCTCAGCCACGAAATTCGAACGCCGTTAAATATCGTCACCGGGTACGCAGGCATATTGAGAATGAAATACGGGGGCGAAACGGAAGAAGAGGACGAGGAAATTTACGCCAGTATTGATGAAGCCAGTGACAGGCTGATGAACACGGTTGAAAAACTTGTTGATGTTTCCAGGTTTAATAGCGGGGATTTCCACACAAAACTTACGGAGATTTCCTTGTCGCAAATTATCAACGATGTATATGAAGACTTTGCGAGGGTGGCCGTAAAAAAGAATCTCGAATTGACCGTTCACCCTCCCGAACCGGATATTTACGTAATAGCCGACCAACATGCCTTGCGGCGGGCTATGGCGGAGGTACTTGAAAACGCTTTGAAATTCACGCTTAAGGGAAAAGTTGATATCAGGACCGAGAAAGTTAATGATGAAAGGGCCGTAGTCGTTGTCGAGGACACCGGCATTGGAATCGCAGCCGAGTTCATGGAGCATGTATTCGAGGAGTTTTCCCAGGAGGAAGGCGGGCCTTCACGTCCGTTTGAAGGAAACGGTTTAGGACTGGCACTGGCAAAGAATTTCATCGAACTGTGCAACGGCGATATTACGCTTGAAAGTGAAAAGGGAAAGGGAACGAAAGTCATGATATCTCTGCCTGTTCGACAAGAAGCGGAAACGATTTCTGGCAGCATGGAAGCTCAAGGATAACATGGATGGGAAGGCAGGCAACACGGCGCCGGGAATGAAGAGGAGATGAAGCAAGAGCGGCGTGTAAATCAGGTACTGCGAAACAATTGTCCGTTACGGTGGCGATAGATGGAAATCCGGCGGATTGTATTGTGATGCCGGCAATACATGAAACAAGGCGGGTATCCATAACTTTTTTCGATGGATTCCCGCCCTGATCTGTGTTGTCCTGCCTGTAGGCGCGTGTTAGGTCGTCACTTTTTCTGGTCGCCGGCGATATTCATGTTCTTACTTTAGCAATAACATATTCTTTGCCGCGGAATAGTTGCCGGCTTGAATTTTATACAAGTATATACCTGCTGGTAGATCGTTTGTGTTAAATTGCACGGTATAGCAACCAGCATCCTTGTATTCATCGACCAAATCCGCGACCTCGTCACCCAGGAGGTTATAGACCTTGAGCACGACCCGGCTGTTCTTAGGTATCCGGTATGTTATCATTGTCGTCGGGTTGAACGGGTTTGGGTAGTTCTGATATAAGACGTACCCATCCGCGACGGGATTGACATCCTTCCCCACACCTGTGACGATGGACGTCGCTTTTTGAATTGCGTCGTTCAGCAAGGATATTGTGTAATTGTGGTTATGCACACCGGCGCTTTCGTCACCCTCGGCAAACGCCAGGTTGAATTTCGCTTCCCGGAGCATGTTTATTTTTATCGAATCGCTGCTTCCCGTGAGCAAGCTGTCGGCTTCGGTAACTTTTACATTCGCGATCGAATCCAGGTTGGAATACTCGGATTGCCATCGCTGAACAACGAGGCGTGCGGCTTTTGCATCCATCGAACTATGGCAACTTGTACAGGATGAAGATTCCGTTCCGTCTTTTTCCTTCACGAATGTTGCCCAGAGATGTCCGGCATACATCGAAGCGTTTGTGTCTTCAACGTCACTGGTATGCATATGGCAATCGACGCATTTAATGCCGGGCATCGTTTGTGCGTCTTTTACCCCGAGTCCACCAGTGCCTTGCGCAATATTATAGCTCAGGTGATCCGTATCCGGAATGCGCAGGTTGCCATGGCATTTCCCGCATAGTTCCTGCGAAGAAGACAATACCTCGTATTTTTTCGTGTCGGAATTGAAGTATGAAATCTCTTCAGGATTATGCTGATTGTGACAGGAAGTGCATGCAACCTCGGGCCACTTACCGGTGTTTTGCGAAACCGTGTTTTCGGTGAACACGCCGTTTTCTGTAGTAAAGAATAGATCCAAGGCGTCGGCTTCGGAAATTCCATCGTTCAGTAAAACCGAGGTCGAAGCGTGACACGCAATGCAGTTCTCTTCACCAATCACTTCTTCGGGAGTACTACCGGCGAATTCTTCGGCGAGTTCACCCGCAACATCATCCTGCCCGCCGTGTCCGTGTTTGCTTATTTGCCAGGCATCCAGTCGTCTGTGGTCAGTGGCCGGGAAGCGTAATGTTCCGTGGCATTGTCCGCAAAGGATCGAGGCATTTTTGACAGAATCATACTGGGCGGTTGGTGAATGAAAGATAGCCAGCCGAGGTTTTGTCGCCGGGTGATCGCCCGGTACATCGTGGCATGTAACGCATGCGTTGTGTGGCCATTCATCCGTATGGATGGCACGCGTTGAATCGGTATAGAGGCCGTTGGTGGTCGAAAAGAAGTATCCCATTGTTTGGACTTCCGACATTCCGCCATTGGCCGTGATTGCTGTCGCACCGTGGCAAGCGACACAGTCTTCCGCATCCTGACCGAATATCACGGAATCGGGCGGCAAACCGGCCCACTCTTCCGCAAGTTCTCCGGCAACATCGTTTTGAGTATTTGCATGGCGGCTCTGTAGCCAATGATTGTTTTCAGTCTTGTGACACTGACTGCAATCTAATTTCGATTGGGCCGACGATTGAATCGGAGAGAATAATGCCAAAAGTGGAACGAGCATCAGGTACAAACATGATTTGGTAAAACGATACATATTACACCCCCTTTTTTGTGTAGCGATAAGCAATAGCCGTAACGCCTTTCGGCGTCAGCCTAATTTGCTTGTTAGGTGTCCGCATTCCTTTTAAATGAATTATTTCCTGGTAAATAGTCACAGAAAAAAACAAATAAAAGGGAGGCAATATTGATAAACACAAATTGAAAGCAACGTGACAATGGATGGAATAAATCGTCTCGATGATAAAACAGTCAGTCAATCCAGCGCTCATACAATTCCCCATCCACTGTTTCTTTGCCTTGAAAGGCGGATGATTTAAGCGCAAACAAGACATCGCACGCGCACACATGTGTAATTTGTCGAAATGACGGGGAAGTTGATTTGAAAGGAGGGGCAATCTTTCTTGCGTAACATATTAGCCGGATCAACGGCAATAATATTTTCAAACAATGAATGTACTGCCCGCAAAGCCTGTCCCGGCATCGCAATCCATTGTTTTGGTATTCTCGTACCCATTAT
>JAJRXL010000516.1 GCA_024276335.1 Bacteroidota bacterium | reverse complement strand
GTTGCCTCTGGAGGTGTTTCTGGAATCTCGGCTGGAGCTTCTGGAGATTGATTGGCGGTTGGAGTGGTTTGTGGTTCTTCAACCGGAGTCCGGTCGTTCGAAGAAAGGTTTTCCCTTTCTTCCTGTGGTGTTGTCGAATCGTTGACCATAAAGATACTTCACATAATGAGACATTGGACGATTTTACGTCCAGACGATGACTTTCTACAATGGCTGGTCGAGCAGCCGCTATCTCAAAAATCACCATGCCGGTATTCTTGAGAATTCCTACATGAACAATTAAACTACATAATCTTCCAGGAAATGGCAATAAATTTTCGCGGATTTCTCCATTTCGACGAAACGGCAACTTGTGTCTCGTTTATCACCGCAAGCTTTCTTCCAGGGCGGTTGCGGCGTCGGTACGCTCGTCCCGGTACTTGACAATGACCGGCGTATAAAGATGAACGCGCCAGGTCTCGGCATGCGAACCTCTTGCCGGGCGCGACCCCTGAACGACCACCGCTCCTTCCGGAATTTCCAGCGGGGCGCCGGGAGCGCTGCGCAGGATGGTTCCGTTCACGAGATCATAGACTGGAATGGACGCGTTAAGGATAACCCCGGTTCCGAGAACGGCGCGTTTTCGAACCACGACGCCTTCATAAATGCCACAATTCCCGCCGACCATGACATCATCCTCAATAACAACCGGCGTCGCCCCGATCGGCTCCAGCACGCCGCCGATTTGCACCGCCGCACTCAAGTGTACCCGTTTCCCGACCTGGGCACACGAACCGATCAGGACATGCGAATCGACAAGCGTGTTCTCGTCCACGTATGCCCCGATATTAATGTACGATGGTGGCATGACGATAACACCGGGCGCGACATAGCTCCCATCCCTGATGCTCGAACCGCCCGGCACCATGCGGATGCCTTCTTCCACCGTCGGGATCCTCACGGGCAGAGTATCCTTATCCGTGTACCCACGATCAAATGGCGGTGTCTGAATATTCACAAGCACCCCGGCCCTGAAGCCCCAGAGAATCGCCTTCTTGACGTCGGTGTTGGATATCCAGGCGTTCTCCCGTTTTTCGGCGGCTCGCAACTCTCCCCTTCGAAGACAGGAAAGGAACTCCAAAAACATATCTCGCTCTGTTTCCACAGCGTGCGTGGGATCGATTTCCAGCAGCGCGCGAACGACTTCGTCAGGATTCATTTTTTACTTTCTCCGGGTGATCAGTTGAACAGAAATAAAGCGCCCCTCATTCGGAATACCTCGGCTAACGGATATTCCTGGTTTACAACACAGATACGATCAATATCATTGCCCTGTCATGCAGGCTTTTGTATTTTACGTAAATAATTTGATCATATAAACTTCATCACTGGACGCTTATGACTTCACACAACTCCCGCACCCATACATCAATACTTGCTCTCGGGCTCATTCTGCTCGGGTTTGTTTCGTCGTCCGCAAACGGTGTGAAATGGATCGAGGCGCCGCAGTTCGAACTGCTGGTAAACGGGAAAACGGATCTTACTGCACGCATCTACCAACCCCAGCAATATAAACCCGTGATGCTCATCGTCTCGCGGGAATTCAAAACACCCATCCTGCTCGATCTCAAGGCTAAGACCTACGGTCAGGTCAAGATAGCCCCCGTGGCATCAAGCGAGGACATCAGCATTACGCTGCCGGATATTCCCAAGGTCATCAACCCCAGACCGTACAGCGTAACCAAGGGCGTGACCGCGTTTAGCCTGGCCGGAAAGTCGATCAAGATCAAGTACAAGGAAAGCCTTGTCGGCGAAGTGTCCCTTGGGATATTGCTCGCTCACAGCCCCGTGTACAAGCTTTTGCGGGACACGTACAAACCGAATCCAGGCGATATCAACAAACTCAAGCGACTAAAGAAGAAGACAGACGTGGTCTGCCTGTTCGCCACGTGGTGTCCGACCTGTAAATTGACCGTTCCGAGATTTCTGAAGATTATGCAACTCATAAACAAAGGGACGTACAACATTCGTTACATTGGTATTGCCATGGGAGGAAGCGAGCCTGCGCATTTCCTTGACAAGTATGGTCACGACTACCCGGCATTTATTTTCTTCCGCAAGGGAAAGGAAATCGGGCGCATTACTGGAAATCCCGTTCAATCAATGGAGCGTGAAATGTACGACATCCTGAAAAAATGAAAATCGACCTATCTCGAAATAACGTGCTCCGCTACCTGGCCCGAGGATTCCAGATCATCGTGGGTCTCGTCTTACTGGTAGCGGCAACCCTCAAGGGGTTCGATCCCGGTGCCTTCGCTGAGGAAATCACGTCGTACGGAATCACGCCGGAGTCGTGGAGCATGTTCCTTGCCTGGGGGCTGGTCATAGGTGAATGGATGCTCGGGCTTGCTCTCGTACTGAATCTCTGGCCGCGGATCGTCATTCTTTCCGGTATCGCGCTCATGCTGCTTTTCATCGCGGTCACCGTGCTTGCATGGATGGAGGGCTCCGTCTCGACCTGTGGATGCTTCGGAAATCTCGTCAATAGGTCGCCCGAGGAAGTGCTCGTGGAGGACACGTTCTTTCTTTTCATGCTTCTTTTCGCATTACCGGTATTCTGGCACACGCGACAGCGAGCGCCCACCTGGAAATTGGCAATCACGGCATGTAGTGGGGTGCTTGCCGTTCTTCTCCTTGTCTTCCACATGGCCCTGCCCGTGGATAATATCACCACGAACCTCAAACCCGGTGCGGTCTTTAATTCCTGGCCGGTGGAAGGTCTTCACGTGAATATGAACGACGGGAAGTATCTCGTCGTATTGTTCTCTCTCGAGGGGGAATCCGATGACCAGGTAATCGATCGTATTAATGCGCTGACCGAGAACGATTCGATCCCGACCGTGATTGCGCTGACAATCGACGGTCCGGAGACACTCGGTACCCTGAGTTTTTCAAGCGGGCTTGCCGCTCAGCCGGGGGCAATAGAACCACGGTTCGCCCGGTCGCTGTATCGCGAGCTTCCCCGCACGTTTCTTCTCGACAACGGAGAAGTGAAATTCGTCTGGAACGGGATCCCTCCCGTGGCCGATGTAAAAAGCATCTTATAATCCATACCGGAACGCGCTTTATGAAAATATATACCAGGACCGGAGATGACGGGACCACCAGTCTCTTCGGGGGCATGAGGGTAAGCAAGGATAACGGGCGCATCGAAGCATACGGCGCCGTGGATGAATTGAATGCCGCCCTGGGCCTGGCGGCCTCGTTGTCGCGGGATGAAAGCATTGCGCGCTTGCTGCAAGATATCCAGCGGGATTTATTTGCAATCAGCACGGATCTCGCCACCCCACCCGATCGACATTCAGGAGTCGATGCGCGGACCATCCAATCCCTTGTCGAAAACCTTGAAAAGGACATCGACAAACTGGAGACCTCTCTTTCTCCGTTACATCAGTTCATTCTGCCCGGAGGCCATCCCTGTGCCGCAGCAATTCACATGGCACGCACCATCTGTCGCCGGGCGGAACGACGGGTCATCGCACTTGGGTCCACGGAAGCGATCACCCCCGCTACCCGCATTTACCTCAATCGACTTTCTGATTATCTTTTTGTTCTTGGCCGTTATGCCAATCACCGGCACGACGTCGAAGAAACGACGTGGGACGGCAGGCGGCACGCGCAACGGGAAAAGGGATCCTCATGAGTTTCATTGTGATCGCGGGCAATATCGGGGCCGGGAAATCGACACTGACGCGTCTTCTCAGCGAGAAGTTCGGATGGCAGCCATATTACGAATCCGTCTCCGACAATCCCTACCTTCGGGATTTTTACGCGGACATGAAACGCTGGGCGTTCCACCTGCAAGTGTACTTTCTTTCTCGCCGCTTTATCGAACATCAGAGGATTGCCGCCTCGCACAATACCGTCGTCCAGGATCGCTCGATTTACGAGGATGCCGAGATATTCGCACGCAACCTGCACGACATGGGAAACATGGATGATCGCGACTACGAGAACTACATTGCGCTTTTCGAAACCATGACCTCGTTTTTACGACCACCAGACTTGCTGGTTTACTTACGCGCGGATATCCCGACCCTGGTAAGCCAAATCAAGGCACGGGGCCGGGATTTCGAGCAAGATATCGATCCATTGTATCTCGAACGGCTCAACGTGCTCTACGAAGACTGGATCAAACGATATGAGAAGGGCCCGGTGCTGATAGTGGATTCCATCACGCTCGACTTTGTCCACAACAGGGAGCACCAGGACGAAATTCTCACCACGATCAAGACAACCCTGGAAACACAGGCTTCAGCCAACCAGTCACCGTGAAAAACGCGCTCCTCATCATCGGTCTCGCACTGGCGGGCCACGCGCTTTCCGCTCAGCCCAAGGCCGTGATCTTCGGCAAGGTCACCTCCTCCGGGGAACCGCTGATGCTGGCCAATGTCGTCTGTATCGGCACCGGATATGGGGCGGCCACGGACAAAAAAGGGGAATACCGGATTACGCTCCCCGGCGGCACTTACCGGGTTCGATCCAGCATGGTTGGCTACCGCACTCAGATCAAAGAAGTAATGATCAAAAACGGACAGCGGCTACAGCTCAACTTCGAGCTGGAAGAGACACCGTTACAACTGGGCGAAATCGTTACCACGGCAGGAAGACGACCCCAAAGCCTCGAAGAAGTTCCGGTGAGCCTCAGTGTCATGGAAGGACGCGATATCGACTTTCGCGCTCTTACTTCC
>JAJRXL010000057.1 GCA_024276335.1 Bacteroidota bacterium | reverse complement strand
TCGATGGACGGTCTGGTTGTAAACGTAAACGACAATTATTCCTTGATTTCATTTGGCATCGTGATTTTTCCCGGCAGCGGAAAGCCGGGAGAACAGTAGCACTGACACGGAATCGATACTTCTTTTCGTAATGGCGGAATGATGTCTTACCAATAACCTTGGTGCCGTGAATACCGGATATGAACATGGAATCATGAAACGCAACCTTCGTTATCTTATCGGTTTTGCAATCGCAATGGCGTACCTGGAAGCCGTCGTTGTCGTGTACTTGCGGGAGTTGCTCTACCCGGAAGGGTTTTGCTTTCCTTTAATACCGATTCCTATTCGTCTGCTTCTTGCCGAATTGGGGAGAGAGGCGGCCACGATTGTCATGCTCGGCGCGGTCGCGTTTCTTGCCGGGGTACGGCGTTGGGAACGGTTCGCGCTATTCATCGTAATTTTCGGGATATGGGATATCTTTTACTATGTCTGGCTGAAGGCGCTGCTGGATTGGCCTGCGTCACTGCTGGAATGGGACATCCTCTTTCTCATCCCGCTTACCTGGATCGGTCCGGTAATTGCGCCGGTGCTGATCTCGGTCCTGATGATCATCGCCGGGTTCGTGATTCTCCGGCGGTTGGATGCCGGAAAAGCGTTCAGGCCGGGTGTTCGGGCATGGAGCCTGAGCGTCGTTGGTTCAATGGTCATCCTGTTTTCTTTTATGCGCGATGTGGACGCGACGTTGCACCAGGCGCTGCCACAGCCGTTTTGGTATCCCGTGTTTTTCCTGGGCTTTGCCATGCTGGTTGGCGCCTTCCTTGTATCGCTGTGGGAATCCGATAGACCGAAATAATGCCCCCGGGCGGCTTAAACTTCCATCACGTGAAAGACAACTGATCTTACAACCATGAATATGAAGCGCCCTGTTTACCTTGCCGGATCGATCTCCGGTGGGAGAGAATTCGCCGGATACTTGCATTACATCGCGGACATCGTTGAGGAGCACGGGTTTCATGTCATCTCGCGATCGGTGCTCGATCCCGGCGCGGATTTATCCGACCGATCGATGAAAAACCAGCGGTTCATCTTCGAGCGCGATGTTCGGTGGATTGCAGAATCGGTGGCCATGATCGCGGAAATATCCACGCCGTCGCTGGGTGTCGGGTTCGAGGTCCACGAGGCGCTCGATCTCGGCATTCCCGTTTTCGCTCTCCGGCATGCGTCGCTGCGCTGCGCCACCGCACCCGCCATGATCGTCGGCAATCCCGATCCGCTCCTGCGCTGGACATACTACGACGAGTCGAATCTTCCGGAAATCATCCAGGGGTTTCTCGGGGATTTGTAGGCCGGGTTTCCCGGGATCAACTACCCAGGAACACTTTTACCAGAAGGATGCGTGGCCGGTAGCGGCGTTGCAATCGTTCCAGAAAATATGCAGCGGCAATGCAGGCAAGGATGATGATGCCCGTTACCAGCCAGTAGTGTGACTCCGTCAGTTTTTCTCCCAGCCCTGCCAGACGCGCGACCGGGTCCAGAAAGTACTCGGTCAGAAGTTGATGAAAAACGTAGATGAACAGGGCGTGCTTTCCCATCCACTGTAAGGGGTGCAACCTGAGTGTCTCCGCGTTGCTGAAGGTGATGAATAGGATAAATACCGCGCCGGCAGCCGCTATCAGGTATCCGGCGGTCGGGGGATAAATCAGTTCGCTGTATCCTTCACGTATGAATATCTCGTTCCAGGGCACGGAGCCCGGGAGCACGGGAAATACCATCAAACCGGTACCGACAATGATGATCGCCGTCATAGTCATGACGATGAGACCTTGACGCGGCCATGCGGATTTTTCCGGTGCGTGCAGCCGTCGCAGGATCCCACCCAGCACGGCGAAACCCAACCATGGAGTCAGGGGGAACCAACCGTCGATGAACCACTGGCGAAATGCGGGTGCGATGGCCCCGGGCAATCCGTCGGCGAGTTTCGGCTCCACGGGGTAGGCCTGGTAGCCGAATATGCTCACCAACAACGGCGACGCGGCAAATAAGATGACAAGCATGACGATCATCGCGCGGAAGGAAGACTTGCGGAGCAGGTAGAGGAAAGGCAGTGCTATTCCGATCGTGTAGAGAACATCGGCGGTGAAAAACGGGTAAATCCGCCATATCCCGACATCGACCAGCGCTCCCATGAGGACAATGATCCCGCCACGCTTGAGGTAGTATTGCATGTTATGTCGATGCGCGGTCGTAAGAACCATGTAACCCGATACGGCCAGGAACAGTGGCGCCGCCAGGGAAGCGAAAACGCGTTCGTACAGGGGGTGCGGCAACGCGAGGTGGGGCGTGATGTTGGCCGGAATCATGAGGAGAATGGCCAGGCCGCGCAGGAGGTCGATCCACGTTATGCGATGCGCGCCCGGCGTCATGCGGGGAGGAAACAGGATGGGAGTGAGCGCGATGTATTCAAGCGGGTGTCAAAGTATCAACAAGTGTTCGTGCTGTTTGAGCCAGGCTTCGTGTTCCTCGTACCGGGGATCCATTGTAGCGACGAGTTTCCAGAATCTCTCGGAATGGTTCATGATCCGCAGGTGCGCCAGCTCGTGAATGATGACGGCGTCCACGATGCGGGGCGGGGCCATGAGCAGGCGGCAACTGAAATTGAGATTCCCTGCCCGTGAGCAGCTCCCCCACCGCGTCTTCTGGTTCTTGATGAACACTTTCCGGTACCGGAAGCCGTATTGCGCCGCAAGGGATTGAACCCGCGGGGGAATGAGCGCCCGCGCTTGCTGCCGGTACCATCTTTCGAATAACGCCGGGTAGTGGGCTTGAATATTGCGTATGGGTATGTCGTTCGGCGCTTCGACGATAAACTTGCCGCCCTGAAGACCTCCACGTAAACCGTTTGTCACCCTGCGTACGAGCTCGATGGGGTAGGTTTTCCCAAGATAAAGAAATTCGCGGCGCGCGCGCTTGAGTCGCGTTTCCCGTTCCATGCGAAGCGACTGGAATTCCTTGACCTTCTTCAGGAGCCACCGTTCCTTCTCGAACAGGATTTTCCGGGCCTGGGATTCCCTGCAACCCGGCGGCACGTGCAATGTGACGCCGTCATCGATGTCGATCTGGAGACGGATATTCCTGGCCCGTTTGCTGTGGACCACCGTGTATTCGATTTCCGTATTTCCGAGGCGAACTACCGGCATGGCGAATTTCAAGATAGAAGCATTTCAGGTATGCGGCAAGGGTCGGGATGCGTCCACGGTCTTCCGCGCGCAAGTCACCTGTATATAACGAAGTACGCCTGGCCGGGTGGCCAGGCGTTTCCTTCAGTGTTTCTCCCCTGTATATCGCTCTCAATAGGGCGGATGAGGAATCCGCGTCATGGTAGGTTGAATGGTAGGTGTTTAGAGGTTTGCCCGTAATACAGTTGAAGAAACTCGAACGTATGCCTGCCGCATTCCTCCCAGGGGACCTTCGTATATCGTGAACCAGACCTTGCCGGTCTTTTCGGCTTCCTGGGTCTCGAGGGCGGCGTAAATCATGTCTTTCTCACCGCGTTCGTTCACGATGGGAAAGTAAAAAAGCGTGTAGTGTTCACTCATGAGCGACTGGTCTTCGTACTTGCGGAACTCGAAGCGATTGTCGTACACGATCGTTCCCTTTTCGGTTACACGCAGCGTGTGCCCGTCGTTCAGGGAAACATCCGTGCCCGGCTGCATGTACCGGGGGGACTGGGCGGAAGCGACCGAGATTAACAGCAGGCTTACGATGCTCAGGATACTGCTTTTCATGGTGAACTCCTTTTTTCTCATTTCGTATGTGTGACTTACCAAATTCATAACTGCCATTAGGGATACGAACATCGTGCCAAAGATTCTTTTCGGTTTAAAGCTCGTTTTCGATAGGGAATATCATGATAGCCGTAACTCTTTTTCACATTGCGTGAAGTCTCTTCACTGTGAAATCAATTCACACCGGGCTTGTGAAGATGGGGAGAGTTCGACTATTATATAAGATTCACGGGTGTTGACCGTGGGGATATTCGAGGACAACGTGAGAAGCCGCCTTCGAACATTGTTTGCCCACGACTATCGCGGGTCACAGACAACCCGGTGAACACCGACAAGAAAACGTTAATTGAGATTGTCTAATCATTGAAGGATCGGTAATGGCGCTCGCATATTCAAAAGGAATGCCGGTGGGAACGCAGGCTCCCGATTTTTCCCTTCCTGCCACTGACGGCCGGACGTATTCGCTGAAGGATTTCCAGGATGCCAGGGCGCTGGTGGTGGTTTTTACGTGCAACCACTGCCCGTACGCCCAGGCTTGTGAAGATCGCTTGATCGCGATCCAGGATGATTACCGGGAGAAGGGCGTGCAACTTGTCGCCATTAATCCCAATGACGCGGAGAACTACCCCGAGGATTCATTCGAGAACATGGTGCGGAGAGCGAAGGAGAAGGGCTACAATTTCCCGTATCTCCGTGATGAGACACAGGAGGTGGCGCGGGCTTACGACGCTGCCTGCACGCCCGACGTGTTTGTCTTCGGTCCCGATCGTAAGCTCGTGTACAATGGGAGGATCGATGACAATTGGCAGGAGCCGGCGAAAGTCACCCGGCAGGACCTGCGCATCGTCCTGGATTGCGTTCTCGAAGGCAAACCTATTCCCTTTGATCCCGTGCCATCGATGGGATGCAGCATCAAGTGGAAATAAAATCTGCTTCCACGCGGAAAGACGCGGTTTCATCGTCCTGAGCAGCAATTCGGTTTCTCAGACGTCCGTAATGATCAACGCAGGTACAGGAGCTTCTCGGTCCGTGTCGTGGAACCGACCTGCAGGTGGTAGAGGTACGTTCCGCTTACGGCATTTAAACCCTGGCCTGTCGTTCCGTCCCAGGTCACCGCGTGTTTTCCTGCGTGGTACCGACCGGACGCAAGGACGCGGATTTCCCTTCCCGCGAGATCGAAAAGGCGCAACGAAACCGATGCCGGACGAACGAGAGTGAACGTGATACGGGTTGTTGAGGCAGCCGATGCGCTTCGAGGCCCGAAAGGGTTCGGGTAATTCCTGTCGAGTTGAGCGATCGAGGCGGCGGCTTGTCGGCGGTTTTCGACGTTCACGATCGGGGTCAGGAGCGGTCGTTCGTACACGCCGTTGCCGTGCGTCACCGCACGGATTCTTCTGTTTGCCCTGGATATTGAAAGGTCCATGACCAGCACTGCACGGGGAAGTCCATCCGCGAGGGGAAGCCAGTTTTTTCCATGGTTGGTGGAAACAAAGACTCCCAGATCGTTGCCCACGTACAAGTAGGAAGGAAAATCCGGATCGATGGCTACGGCTGAGGTAGGCACGTCGGGCAGCCCGCCGCCGATATCTTCCCAGCTCGTTCCCTGATCCGTCGAGCGGAACAGGTGGGAGGAGTTGAATCCGGAGAGTGTGATGTACACGGTGCTATCGTTGGCCGGGGAAACCTGCATGTCCACGTAGTAACGGTCCGGGAGTCCGTCGGTGATGTTTTTCCAGTCTGCTCCCCCGTTGGTGGACACGAACACCTCCGCCCGGTTGCTGGCATTTGGAACGGTAGCCGCATACACGACGTCGGGATTGGTATGGGACACGGCGATGGAAATCACGGGCATGCCGTTGAGCGGGGCGCTCGCATTCGTCACCGTCCAGGTATCGCCGCCGTCGCTGCTTCGATACACCACGCGTTTCCCGGCGTAGATGACCTGCGGTTGCGAGGGCGCGAGCACGTACGGTGCGATAAACAACGCCTGGCTGTCGGTCAGTTTCTTGCTGATGTTTTCCCACGACTTCCCCCTGTCCCGCGAGCGGTAAATCCGCAGCCACTGGATTGACCCATACATGGTGTTGTTATCCAAGGGGTTGATGGCCGTGAAAGCCCCGTCGCCGCCGATAAGCCCCGTAATCCATCGCGGCGAGCCCGTGTACATCACCGTGCTATTATCTTGTAGTCCGCCAAGGGCCAAATAGGGATTTGTCGGCGAAGAAGAAAAGCCGTTGTAGAACTGGGTGGTGACGTAACCGTCGTTCAACGCCTGGAATGTGCGACCTCCATCCAGGGTGCGATACACCCCGCCGTCGTTTGCGAAATACACGATGTCGGGATCGGTGGGATGGTTCGCGTAGGCGTGATGATCCACGTGCATCCTGTCGTTTTTCTTCAGGGTCTTGCCCCCGTCTTCGGAATAATAGAAGCTCACCCCGGCATAGATGATATTGTTTTCATCCTGCGGATCGACACGTACGTAGTGCGAGTACCAGCCCTGGTAACGCGCGACGTCGTGGGAAGAAATAAGTTCCCATGTATCACCGCGATCAGTGCTTCGGTAAAGGCCGAGGGATTTGAACATGTCGGCCACGTCCGCATAGATGATGCGGGGTGACGATTCGAATAATGCGAGAAGTGTCTTGCCCGTCCAGCGTTCCGGGAGACCGCCGCCGAGTTTCTTCCATGACCCCTCCACGCCGCCATCCGCGGAACGGTAAATTCCCATACCGGTGCTTCCGAGGTTACCACACGATACGTACAC
>JAJRXL010000056.1 GCA_024276335.1 Bacteroidota bacterium | reverse complement strand
CCGGTGGCGATGGCATAGACGTGGAGCAGCGAGAGTTCTTTTTTGAGACGCCTGGAACGTTTGAGTTCTATCATTATTGAATCATGTGTTCAAATTGCAATGGTGAACGCGCGAATGAAACGTCTTTTCGAACATGTTTCCGCGACCGCAACGCGAATAATCGCGGAGCCATCCTGTTTGATCTCGGCCAGTTACTCTGATGACCAGAGCGCGTTCAGGTAGAGAATATAACAGAATTTCGTAAATAGAATCGACTGCTTGAGGAATTATTAAACGAACAATACTGTTTTTCAACGTGATGCAAGGGGAAACATGTCGAGGGATGGAATAAAGATAATCCTTGGACTTTGCTTGAAGTATCACTTTAGATGTGTCCATGTTTCATCATGAAATGTATAATGACCACGATAAAATTTTGCAAAGAGAAGAATTCTGTTCTATTTTAATTCCGTAACGTTCTCGAGATCCCGACGAGAAGATATAGCTTCATTTCAACAGTCAGAACAATTGCCAATATTTCGGCGTGCTGCATAGCAACGAGAATATCGATCGTGATTACCGCCGCTGCGTGGATATCGCACGTGATCACTACGAAAACTTCCCCGTGGCATCGTTCCTCGTCCCGGCCCGGCTCCGTCATCACGTGGCCGCGGTATACGCGTTTGCGCGGGCGGCGGACGACGTGGCGGACGAGGGCACGCGCGCGCCGGAAGAACGCCAGAGCGAACTCGATGCTATGCGCTCCGATTTGGACAGGGCCATGGCAGGTGAACCCGTTCCCCGCATGGGTGCGCTCGTGGACACCGCGAATACGTTCGGCATCCCGGCTTCCCTTTTTCACGACCTCCTCGATGCTTTCAGCCAGGACGTGCACATCCAGCGGTACGAAACGTTTCTCGACCTGTTGGAATATTGTCGCAAATCCGCCAATCCGGTCGGGAGAATCCTGCTCCTGGTATTCGGTATTGATAACGAAGACGCCCGCAAGGCCTCCGACAACCTGTGCACGGGATTGCAACTGGCGAATTTCTGGCAGGACGTTTCCGTCGATGCGGAAAAGGGCAGGGTGTACCTGCCCGGCGAAGACCTGCGCAAATTCCATTGCACCTTGGATGGGGCGCGCGTAACAGGCGATCCCGACGATGTACGGCGGCTTTTACAATTCGAAATCGACCGGACGAGAGAGTTCTTCGAACGCGCGATCCCGTTGTTTCCCGTGCTTCCTTTCCGGCTGCGCCTGGAGATACGCGCCACGTGGCACGGCGGCATGCGAATTCTGGCGGCCGGCGAGGAACTGGGGGAAAAACTGCTCGTTGAGCGCCCTCAACTCGGACGGAAAGACGTCGCCGCTGTCTTTGCGCGGGCGCTGCTTCCCCTTCGGGCGCGGGATGGAGAATCCGCGGGGCGGATCACGCGCACCAGCCGCACCAATTTTTATTACTCGTTTCGGTTCCTCTCCCCCCAGAAGAGGGATGCCATCCACACCGTCTATGCGTTTTGCCGTCGTACCGACGACATCGTGGACGAGGACGACGACCCGACGGTCAAACGCGCGCGCTTGAAACGCTGGCTAGAAGAGCTGACGCGGGCAACACGGGGCGACTCGGAATTCGCGTTGCTCAACCGTCTGATGGTCATTGCGCGGCGTTTCCGTATCCCCGTCGAGCATTTTTTCGAGCTCATCCGGGGCATGGAAATGGACCTGCACAATTCCCGCTACGATACGTTCGACGAGTTGAAGGACTACTGCTACAAGGTCGCGTCCACCGTGGGCTTGATGTGCAGCGAGATCTTCGGGTACCGGAAGGAGAGCGCCCGGCAGTACGCCATCGATCTTGGCATCGCTTTGCAATTGACGAACATCGTTCGCGACGTGAAGCACGACGCCGAGCAGGGGCGCATTTATATCCCGCGGGAAGATTTTGCCGCGTTCGGCTACTCGGAAGAGGAGTTGCTCCGGTGCGAGTACAACGAGAGTTTCCGGCGCCTGATGCAGTTCGAATGCAACCGGGCGCGGGACTACTACCTGCGGGCGCGGCGTTCGCTTGCACTGGAGGACCGGGCCTCGTTCCTGGCCGCGCGCATCATGGACAGGATTTACTTTCACATCCTGGAACGCATCGAGAAAAAGAACTACGACGTCTTCACCGAGAAGATCACCATTTCCACACCGAAGAAAATCTGGTTGGCCTTGAGCGAATGGTTCAGCCCTGCTCCGCGGGTGGAGGTTGCCGATGCGTGATTGCCTGGTAGTGGGCGCGGGAGTGGCAGGCCTGGTCGCCGCGCTGGAACTGGCCCGGAACGGGGGTAAGGTTACACTGGTCGAGGCGAAAAAGCACTGCGGTGGGAGGGCGTACTCGTTTACCGATCCGAGGAGCGGGATGGAGATCGACAACGGCCAGCATCTT
>JAJRXL010000515.1 GCA_024276335.1 Bacteroidota bacterium | reverse complement strand
GTAGGAGGCGCCTCCGGGCGCCGATTTATATCCGCAACTTTTCGCGCAAATACCGCGCGGCGTGGTCCATGCCGATCCGCTCTTGGTTCATCGAGTCGCGTTCCCGCACGGTGACCGTCTGGTCCTCCAGGGTCTGGCTGTCGATGGTGAGGCAGTACGGCGTGCCCGCCTCGTCCTGACGCCGGTAGCGGCGGCCGATGGAACCGCTGTCGTCGTAGAACACTTTCAGCTCGCCCTGCAGGTCCTTGAACAACCGGTGGGCGATGTCGTCCATGCCGTCGCGGTTGACCAGCGGGAGGACGGCCGCCTTGTACGGGGCCAGGCGGGGATGGAAACCCATCACCACGCGCGTTTCGTCCTTGACCTCCTCCTCGCGGTACGCGTCGGCCAGGAACGCCATGAGCGACCGGCTCGCTCCCGCCGAGGTCTCGATCACGTAGGGGATGTACCTGTCCTGCGTGTCGGCGTCGAAGTACTCCATGCTCTTGCCGGAGAATTCCTGGTGACGCCGCAGGTCGTAGTCGGTGCGGTTGTGGATGCCCTCGATCTCGCCCCACCCGAAGGGGAAGTGGTACTCGATGTCCACCGCCTTCTTGGCGTAGTGGGCCAGCTTGTCCGCCGGGTGCTCGGCGAAGCGCAGGCGCTCCGCGTTCATGCCCAGCGAAAGGAACCACGCGAACCGCTCTTCCCTCCACCGCTCGTACCACTCCTCGTCGTCGCCGGGCCGCACGAAAAACTCCATCTCCATCTGCTCGAACTCCCGCGTCCGGAACAGGAAGTTCTTCGTGTTGATCTCGTTGCGGAAGGCCTTGCCCACCTGGGCGATGCCGAAGGGCACTTTCTGGCGCGTGCCCTGGAGGACGGACAGGAAATCCACGAATATACCCTGCGCGGTTTCCGGGCGCAGGAAGACCACCGCGCCGTCGTCTTCCACGGGACCGATGAAGGTCTTGAACATGAGGTTGAACGTACGCGGGGTGGTGAACGACTGCTCGGCCCCGCAATTGGGGCAGCGCAGGAGCCCCGCCGCGGAGAGGCGCTCGATCACGGGCGGAATCAATGCCGCCGCTTCCAGCACGTCCCGGGCTTCGTCCTCGTGTCCCTCGGTCAATGCCTTGGCGAAGGTGCGCAGGGCCGGCTCGCCCCCGGACGCGATTTCGTCCAGTGTCTTGCCCGGCTGCGCCTTTTGCAATCCCGCGGCCAGGGCGTCCGTGACGGCGCCGAATCCCGGAACGGCAGCGGACAGCTCGCCCGCGTTGGCCGCCAGGTACTGGATGATCTTTCGCCGGGCTTTCTTCGACAGCTCGGTGAGAAGCACGTCGAGGCGGAAACGCGACTTGCATTGCTTGCAGTCCACCATGGGGTCGGTGAAGTTTTCCACGTGGCCGGAAGCTTCCCAAACCCTGGGATGCATGAGTATGGAAGCGTCGAGTCCTTCCACGTCGTCGCGGTAGGTCATGGACCGCCACCATTCCTCCTTGATGTTTCGCAGGAGCTCCACGCCGAGGGGACCGTAGTCCCAGCAGCCGTTGAGGCCGCCGTAAATTTCCGAGGATTGAAAGATGAATCCCCGGCGCTTGCAGAGGGAGACGATTTTTTCGAGGACGTTCTGTTCTTTTGCCATGTGATGATCCGCGTGGTACAAGGGCGTTCCAGTAAAACACATAAAGATACGAGATTCGGATGGAGGGAAAAAGAAGGGCGGGTTTTAGGTATCAGGTATAAGGAATGGAGGGTTATGAGAAGATGCGCAGGGTCTTCTTAGTATTGAATGTTTTCAAAAGACAG
>JAJRXL010000514.1 GCA_024276335.1 Bacteroidota bacterium | reverse complement strand
GTGATCGTCCCACATGCTTTCCAGGTCCGGTGTTTCGACAATTTCATCCACGAAATCCGGCTTCCGGCGGTACGCGTCGAGCGTTGCCTCCCGGATTAACTGGGGAAGACGGCGCCGGATACCCTCGCGGGCGATCCTCTCCGTATCGAGGCCATGATGATCCTGGACGCAAGCCAACTCGTGTTTTCCTAACCTGCTGCTGATTTTCAAACCGGTGTCAAAATAGGGTTTTGAGTATGTGCGCAATAGAGAGGCGTTTCCGCCGACATCGCTTCCAATGCGTCCGGCGAATTTCCTTCCGTAGCCTAGCGTTACGCCAATGGAATAATCCGCCTGCCCCGGCATGACCCACACGGGCAAGGCGATTTCCTTTTCACCGTATGACAGCCGCACCAAGTCGTTGCTCTTCAGGCTCAGCGCTTCCGCCGTTGCGGGACTCATGACCGCGGCATTGTCCCATGTAATTTTCGTCACGGGGTCGGGAAATTCCTGCAGCCACCCGATATTGGCAAAACGCCCGTCGAAGACGGCCGGTGAAGGCTGGAACACGATTTCCAGGTTGCGCGGAGACAGGGAAGGAGTTTCCGGCTTCGTTTCAGTCAGAAAAGTACGAACCGCAGCAGTATCGAGATTGACCATTTCCTCCCGGACTTCGTATTGCAGGAAACCGTCATGGAGCACCTTGTTCCATTGCTTTTCAAACGACGCGCCCGGCAGGAATGCTTTCCACGTCTCGCGAACGAGGTCGTACCCTTTCTGCAACGAACCGGTGGCAAGAAGCCCCGCCATTTCGACGACACTCATCCCGTGGTACAGCGGCGCGATCAGAGGTTGCACGACACCCACGAATCCATCCACACTGCCCACGTCGCCCCAGCTTTCCAGGTAATGATGACGAGGGACATGCCAGGTGGCGACCAAGGATGTTTCATCCACGTGAGAGGAAACCTGGATCACGGTTCCAACCGATTCCAGTGCCGCACGAACATCGAGATCGGCAGGCCCGGCGTACACAGGATTGGCGTCGAGAACGACCACGGTCCGGATTTTGCCGTCCTTCATGTCGTTAACGAGCGAAAAGAACGCGCCGGCGTCGGATTCAAGCGCGAAAGGTGTGGTCTTGTACGTAACGGTTGTCCCGGTATTTCCCAATGCATCGTTGATGGCTGCCGCCAACGCATGAACGTGCGGGGGTTGTTTTCGGCCCGCCAAGACAAGAGCGGATTTTCCCGCCCGGAGCAGGTCGGTTGCCACAACCGCAATCCACGTGCGGTCAAAATCCGTGGCGCTCGGGTCCGACGTCTCCATCGGGACGGGAAGGCCCATGTGACGCAGTTCGTGTGCGACGGCGAGCAACAGGCCATACATACGCGACGCGGGCATCACCAAGCGGTGATCCGCCATGGTCGTTGTCTGTGTGAGCGCGCTCTCGACCAGAAATAGCCGGTTCATGGTGTCGGTTTCGTTCTCCACCCGGCGCCGCCGGGCAAAACCGCGGGCATTGACCAGGCTCCTGCTCTCGGTGCCAAGAAAATCCGCGTCGATGGCGAGAACGACATCAGCCCTGTTGAAATCGTACTCGGGCTGCATGCTCCGTCCGAAAGCCGCTTCCATTCCCCGGCGGATGTTCTCATCGTCCACGGCTTCGTACGCAACCCAACGAGCCGCGGAATAGCGATCCAGGAATTCCCGCCGCAATCGATGGAGAGTCGGCGAAGCGAACGCTCCGGAGAGCACGGCCAGGCCTGCTCCCTTGTCGGCGGCGTGCGTTTCCGCAAGCGCCTTCCACGCTTCAACGAACGCGGCTACCGAAGATTGTGTACCGTTGTGCAAAACAAACTGGGAGCGATCGGGATCGTAGAGATCGAGCACGGAGGCATTCGCCCAGACGTTGGAGGAGCGTCCGGTCAGCGGGTTCGCGTCGTTGCCGGAAACGTGCACCGGCCGCCCTTCCCGGCAGTCCACCAACAGGGTGAAGCATTCGGTTCCGAACGGCATCGACGTCGCATACTTCTGCACCGTGCCGGGAATGATTCCTTCCGGGCGGGACACGTACGGCACGATCTTTTCTTCAGGCCTGCGGCAACTGGCCAGACCCGCCAGGGCCAGCGACGCGCCCATGATCGTAAGGAACGATCGCCTGTTCATGTCGGTCGGTTTATCGGTTATTCCCTCGGGAAATTCCCGCTCCAGCATTTCACGATAAGCGGGATCCGGTTTTCGGTGGCGCAAGCTCCGCCAGTATTCGACCGGGTTGCCGTTTCCGCCGCTGTTGTTATTATCGCGAGCTTGACTCATCGATGACATCCGAAACAGGTTACGGGAGGCTTGATGTTATATTTCTTCATGATTTCTTTTCCCACGGCAGCCTGGTTGGGCGGAGGCTGCCAGTCCATGACCGTGACCTGGTCGCGGGGCCGAAGATAGGGAGCGGGATCGCGGTGGCACCCAAGACACCATCCCATGCTGAGCGGTTTTTTCTGTTCCACAACTTCCATGGCGGCAACATTGCCGTGGCAGCTTTCGCACCCCACGCCCACGTTAACGTGAGCGCTGTGATCGAAGTACACGTAATCGGGTGACTTGTGAATCCTGACCCAGAAAATAGGTGTTTTTTGGTCCCAACTGGTGCGAACGGGCGCCAGCTTCGGGCTGTCGGCCTTGATCATGACGTGGCAGTTCATGCAGGTCTGTGTGGGCGGCACCATGGCTACCGGGGATACCTCGACGCCGATGTGACAATAACGGCAGTCCATCCCCAGTTCGCCGACGTGGAGCTTGTGGCTGTACGGCACGGGTTGTTTCGGCGCATAGCCGACGTCCGTGTACCAGGGAGACCAGTAGTACCAGATTCCCAGTGTAACAAGGATAATGAAGAGAATTGCGGATGTGAGTACGAGGACCGGAAGCCGATTAGTCCATTCAGGGAATATTTGTGCCAATGTTTTTCCTACGTTCGGTTCAGCGAGAAATCAGGACACCGGGTATTCTATGAACGATGCAGCTTGTTTTTGGGTACGATCTCTTTCCCGTAGGGAGGTCCAGACCATGTGCACGTCGAGGACATGATCGTGCCGTCCGAGCGAACAAAAACCTGGAAAGGGAATCCCGTAACTATCACGTTGTATTTCACGCGAAGAAAGCATACTATCTCTTGATGAATAAATACCTCTGTCGGATATGAATTCCTGGTGCGATATAGTATTGTGCTCGTGGATTTACAGGTCTTTCAATTGCCGGGTTCGATCATGTTTCAATCGCAGGAAACACATGGCCTGTCAAGGCGAATGCGCCTGTGTGATACGAAACCGTCCTTTGCGCAAACACTCCGGCCGGAAAAATAATTCCCGGATATTTCCGCCGTATCATCGTGCTATCCGGAGTGTCGAGAGCATGACGAGTTTTTGCTTGCTTGAACGGGATGAGACGACGCGCCCATCCATGCCTCCGGGATAATAGAACCGGGTACATTTTTATGTACCCGGGGCATTGAACGAGTAAACATTGACCATCAAGGAAAAAGTTCCATGAGCACCTACGTTCTCATGAAAATTCTTGAAGCGGCGCCCGGCAAGTATGATACCGGCATTCGTATCATCACGTTGGGCAGGCTCGATAAAGCGTACGACCGCTTGGCCGGTTACATCTCCGCGGGGGATCGCGTGCTCGACATCGGGTGTGGAACCGGCGCCCTGTCGCTGCGTGCTGCGCGGAAGGGCGCCCGCGTGACGGGAATCGACATCAACCCCGAGATGCTGGACACCGCTCACAGGCGGGTTGTCGAGGCGGGTCTCCAGGACCAGGTGGAACTCCGCGAAATGGGGATCGCGGAGCTCGGACGCGAATCATCCAATTTATACGATGCGGTGATGAGCGGTCTGTGCTTCTCCGAGCTGACGCCGGACGAGATTTGCTTCGGGCTGTGCGAGGTTTATAGGATACTGAAGCCCGGCGGCCGGCTTTTGCTCGCAGACGAGACCGTTCCGCGCTCTCCGTGGAAACGCGTGCTCATTGGAATCGCGAGGTTCTTTCTTTCCGCCGCGACCTTTCTCATTACGCAAACCACGACCAGCGCTGTGAAGGACTTGCCTGAAAAGGTTCAGGACGCGGGGTTCCGCATCGATCACATACGAAGCGCTCCCATGGATAATT
>JAJRXL010000513.1 GCA_024276335.1 Bacteroidota bacterium | reverse complement strand
GGTGGTGTAGGCGTTGGCGTCCGCGCCCATTTCCGTCACCAGCCTGTCGTACACCGGGCCCGGATAGGTCTTGGTGCCGCGAAACATCATGTGCTCGAAGAAGTGGGCGAACCCACTGTGCCCGGGCTCCCATTCGTCCCGACTGCCCGTTCGCACGATCGAGTAATAAGCGACCAGGCCCGGGTTCTGCGTAGGAATGAGATAGGCCCTGAGGCCGTTCTCCAGCGTCACGACCGAATACTTGTAAGGAAAAATCCCCTGGCTTACCGCTTCATTCATGCCCTGCAAACCGAACAGCATGAGAGCGGCAAGCACAAACGTACTGGTTTGTCGTCGCATAGGACTCCTTGTTCTGGTAGTGATAAACATCGTGTATGATCATTCAGTTTCGAAATCAATCAGCGTGCGTTCCGTTTGACAACGGGAGTATTCCGAACGCGGCACCCCATATATCGCCCGTCACGTATCGGCGCTATCCATCGCTGCGAGGATGTAATCGATCATTTCCCGCACCGCGCCGTTCCCGCCGGTGTTGCCGGTGACGAGATCCACGGCCTGGAGAACAGCGGGATGTGCGTTGGCCGGCGCGGCGGAAAACCCCACCCGTCGCAAGACGGGCAGATCCAGGATATCGTCGCCCATGTAAGCGACCTGTTCATCCTTCAAGTCGTACACCGCCTCGATCTCGTCCAAAACCGATGCCTTGTCAAGCGAACCCTGGTACAGGTCGGTGATGCCGAGCTCCTGCGCCCGCCGCTCCACGACCTCGGATTTTCGCCCGGTGATCAACCCGACCCGCAGGCCTTTCTCCATGGCCAACCGAATCCCCAGCCCGTCCTGTACATGAAACGCTTTCGATTCCACGCCGTCGGACGTGTACACGATGCTGCCGTCGGTAAGAACGCCATCCACGTCAAGAAAGATGGCGCGGATTTCCCGCAGCTTCTTTCGATGAGAATCCGGGACCGGTTGGTTTATTGTCATCTATGATCTTCTCTTGTTTTCACTTCGTTATGCTTTGTAATCGAGGGAATCCCCGGCACCGGGATTACCGATGGAGTGAACGCCGCATCGTGTCGATGGCCAATACCTGGCGGAGGAAATCGTCCATGCGATCCAGCGGCAACTGGGTGGCGGCATCGCTCAAGGCTATCGTTGGATTGGGATGCGTTTCCGCGAAGAACCCGTCCACTCCCACCGCCGCCGCCGCGCGAGCCAGGGGCAGAATGAATTCCGGCGCGCCGCCGGATTGCCGGCCTGCGCCGGGAAGCTGAACCGAATGCGTCGCGTCGAACACCACCGGGTACCCGAATTTCCGCATGATAACCAGCGACCGCATGTCCACGACCAGGTCGTGGTAGCCAAATGATGCCCCTCGTTCCGTGAGCAGGACGCGTTCATTTCCGGTGGACACCACTTTCTCGACCGCGTGCCCCATGTCGTCGGGCGCCATGAACTGCCCTTTCTTGATGTTGACCGCTTTGCCGGTTCTGCCCGCCGCAACCAGGAGATCGGTCTGGCGACACAGGAACGCGGGAATCTGTACGATGTCCACTACCTCCGCGGCGCTTTCGACCTCCGGCACGGAATGCACGTCCGTCACCACCGGCACGGAGAAGCTTTCCCGCACTTCGGACAGGATCGCAAGCGCTTCCGCGTCGCCAATGCCTGTGAATCCGTCCAGGCTGGTTCGATTCGCCTTTCGATACGACGCTTTGAAAATAAACGCGAGGTTGAACTCGGAGCACAGGCTTTTCAGGCGGCTGATGGTGTCGATCACCATGTCCCGGTTTTCGATCACGCATGGGCCGGCAATCAGGACAGGTTTCCCGCCTCCGAGCTCGATACCCCCGACAGTTATGGCGCGAACGGAATTCGCCATCAGGCAATGCCCTCTTCCAGCTTCTGGGTGCGGTCTGCCAGCCGGAGCGCCTCGATAAGCTCGTCCAGGTTGCCGTCGAGCACTTCGGTCAGGTTGTACAAGGTCAGGCCGATGCGATGGTCGGTGATCCGGTTTTGCGGGAAATTGTACGTCCGGATCTTGTCGCTCCGGTCCCCGCTGCGCACCATGAGTCGTCGCTGCGTGGTAATACTTTTCGTCTGCTCGGCCTGCCGCATTTCGTAGAGCCGGGCGCGCAGGACTTTCATCGCCTTGAGCCGGTTCTTGAGCTGCGACCGCTCGTCCTGGCACGACACCACGATGCCGGTAGGAAGGTGTGTAATGCGGACGGCGGTTTCCACCTTGTTGACGTTCTGCCCGCCTTTTCCACCGGCCCGGAAAATATCGATGCGGAGGTCGTCCTCCCCTATTTCCACGTCCACCTCCTCGGGCTCAGGAAGCACGGCGACGGTGGCCGCCGAAGTGTGGATCCTCCCGCTGGCTTCTGTTGAAGGAACGCGTTGGACGCGATGGACACCGCTTTCGAATTTCATCCACCCGAACACTTCGTCTCCCCTCAAACCGAAGACGATCTCCTTGAACCCCCCGATGCCGGTCTCGTTGAAGTCGATCACCTCGAGAGCGAAGCCCTTGCGCTCCGCGTACCGGGAGTACATGCGGTAGAGATCGGCGGCAAACAAGGCGGCCTCTTCGCCCCCGGTGCCGGCCCGGATTTCGACGATGACGTTTTTATCGTCGTCGGGATCCCGCGGCAGCAGGAGGACTTTCAGTTCCGCCTCGATTTTTTCCAATTCATGCCTGAGGCGCATAACTTCCGTCGTAGCCATTGCGCGCATCTCCTCGTCGGTTTCCGTCTGCAGGAGCTGCTCGCTTCCCTCGAGATCGTGAAGCACACGCTTGTATGCCTCGTATTTTTCCACGATGGGACGCAACACGCGTTGCTCCTTGCCCAGGGAACGCAACCGGTCCCGGTCGGTAGCAACCTCCGGTTTGCTCATTTCCTCGTGAATCGCGTGGTAGCGTTCGAGAATATGGTCGAGTTTTTCCGTCAGCATTTCTTTTCGTGCTATCCTGTTACAGCAGGAAAATATACTGAAAAATTGGCAATGTTGACGCTCCGCCTGTCGTGGCGAGTCGCAAGAACCATCGCGTATCCGCCCACATCCCGGGCTTTCCGACGGAAATCACACCTTGCGCAACAGGCACCCCCATCGAAAACTTCATTGCATTTCAGGCCGAACTGGTCTATATTGTTAGTCTTGTAAATTTTCATCTTGAATGAAATACAGCGATATAATATACAAGAATATAATGGAGTAACTCGTCATGGGTGTGATGACCAAGCTGCGTGATAATACGCACATAATCATCCTCGTTTTTGCCGTCATTTTTATCGCGTTCTGGGTTCTCTCGGATCTCGATGTCGGCACACTGCTACAGGGCAATTACAACGAACTCGGTGAAATCGACGGCAAACCGATCACTTACGCCCAGTATTCGCAGATGGTGGACCTGGCCATGCAGAGCCGCCGCCAGCAGCAGGACCGGGAGTTGACCGACAACGAAATCGCAACGATCCGGGAACAGGTCTGGGACGATTTCATCAAGCAGGCGGTCGTGGAAAGGGCGGTCGAGGACCTCGGCATCGTGGTCACGGACGATGAGGTCCGCAACGTTTTTTACGGTCCCAATCCGCCGCAGGCGTTGGCCCAGTACTTCATTGACTCGACCGGGAACTTTAACCGGCAGGCCTACCAGCAATTCCTGGCCAACCCGGGACCGGAAAACCGCGAGGCCCTGTTGCAGATGGAAGAACAGGTGCGCGCCCAATTGATCCGGGATAAACTCACGGCCCTGCTCAGCGCCGCCGTCCAGGTGAGCGACGACGAGCTGTTGACACAGTATGAAAACGAGAACCGCAAGTTCTCGTGCAGCTACGTCCTCTTCGATGCACAGCAACTTGTCCCCCCCGACACCAGCCGCCCGTCTGACGAGGAACTCCGCGCGTATTACGACAAGCACAAGGACGAATTCAAAACGGAGCCTTCCCGCGTCCTGGATTACGTTCAATTCATCCTCGCCCCCTCCCGGGACGACACCGCCGCCGTATTGAAGGACCTCACCACCCTCAGGAAACGTGTTGCCGAGGGCGGGGATTTCGTGACGGAAGCTCTCCTGTACACGACAAAGCTGGACACAACAATCGCCAATATTTCTCAAATGGATCCTGCCCTTGCCGACTCCGTCATTTCCGCGTCGGTGGGTGATATCATCGGGCCGGTCGCTACCCGTGAGGGATACGCGCTGAAAAAAGTATTGGACATCAAGGATGGCAAAGAAGTGTTCGTGCGGGCGCGCCACGTGTTACTCGGGACGGAAAAAGGCGAGGAAGAAGCCAAGCGCCTTGCCGAGGAAGTAGCGCGCAAGGCCCGCGCCGGCGAGCGCTTCGAGGACCTGGCCGCAAAATATTCCACCGGTCCCACGGCGACACGGGGCGGCGACTTGGGCTGGTTTGGCAAGGGACGCATGGTGCCCGCGTTCGAAAAAGCGGCATTCTCCGGCAGGGTGGGAGAGATCGTCGGACCGATCAAGACCCAGTTCGGTTATCACGTGATTAAAATCGAGGCCCGGGAATCACGCATCTTTACGCTCGTCGGGATCACTCTCCGCGTGGACCCGGGCTCGACAACGAAGGACGCAATTTACGAACGCGCCCGCAGCTTTGCTTACTTCGCAAAGGAAAACGGCTTTGACGAAGAAGCCAAAATCGACAATTACGAGATTTTGCAGACGCCGGAATTTCAGAAAACTCCGGGAGCATTCATCCCCGGCATCGGCGTCAACTCCTCGCTCTTGAAGTTCGCGTTCGAGAACAGCGTGGGTGAAATCAGCGACGTATTCCAAAGCTCCCAGGGATACGTCGTGGCGCGGGTCGCAAAAGAAATTCCCGCCGGTTACCGCAGCTTTGATGAGGTCAGGAATAACATCATTCCGCTCGTCCAGGTCGAACGCCAGATGAAAAAAGTCAAGGAAATCGCGGAACGGGCTTACAGCGCATTTGACAAGAGCCGGGGATTGGAAGCGCTGGCTGCATCCGACCCCCGCCTACGGGTGGAAACGGCAAACGATTTCAATCTCGCGAGCGGCCCTCCCGCACTGGGTCGCGATCCCGCTGTCATCGGCAAGTTGAAAGCATTGCAACCCGGCGAGATTTCGAAGCCGTTCCGCGTTGCACGGGGGTACCTCGTCATGCAACTGCTCTCCCGGTCTGAAATCAACATGGCGGACTTCGAGAAGCAGAAACCAACCTTGCGACAACAGCTCCTCCAGCAGAAATCGAACCAGTTCGTGCAGGCCTGGCTCGAAGACATGCGGGACAAAATCGACATCGTCGATAACCGGGACCGGTTCTACCGCTAAACCCGGCACTACTCGTCCTACGTGGAGACCGCGGCCGCGTAACCCGTATTCCGGCCCCGATGACGTCTTGTTGAACTGAATATACCATGCCAGTGAGACTCCACATACTGATCATACAGTGCGCGTGGAGTCTCTTCGTTTTGGTTCCTTTCCTGCCTGCACAGACGCCGGAACCGTCACCGTATGGCAATGCACTCGTGGGACATTTCAACTTCGTTTCCGCCTCCCGCCTCTTCCTTGATCCTTTCTCCGGCAATCCCGTACGACAGAACCAAAGTATCGAGCTGGGATGGAACTTCAGCTACGGAGTCGAATACCTCTACCGGTTGCAGCCGGGCGTGCAGATTGCTGTCGCGGGCGAATACGCGTCCAACTCCATCCTCTCGAAAGATCCATTCGGAACGGGAATCGAGGACGGCTTCGAACTGGTACTGGTGGAACTGTCGGGTTTGTTCACTCTTCCCTTCAGCAGTGAGGACTTTCGTTTTTACCTGGGAGGGGGAATCGGCGGGTACCTGGGCTGGAGAAATTACGCGGTGGGCAACACCGTCTCGCACTCCGTCAATCGCGAGCCTTCGGTCGGTATCCACGTCATTACCGGTCTTGCTTACTACCCCACTTCCCGCGTTTCCATTCATCTGGAGTTTCGTTTCCGAGATCCACAAGTGACTGCGTATAACGAATTCGATACCGATGCGAAAAGCATCAACGGGAGAACGTATTATTTCTCCACGACGCCTCTTGCTTCCCGCATCAACCTGAACGGCAACGTGTATTCGCTCGGTGTGGGATTCCATTTCTGAACCACTGCCCATGTTGAGTTGTTGAGATTTAGGATGTGTTTGGCTCATGGTTCGTAGCTCGTGGCACAACCCCAACCACTTTTTACCTTTTCCTTTTTACTTGCCCACGGGGTCTAATCAGCCAATTCGGGGTCAGCTCAAAGAGCGGAATAAAGAAACCCCTCTTACAATTATTGCCACGCCGTGGATGAAAAGCCATTCAGTAATTCGCAAATTCGGGATTGAGAAATCCCTCCTACAAGTTCTGATCCAACAATTCGCTCTTCCGTGGTCCGTCGTCCGTGGCCTGATCCTCCCACTTCGCCCGCTTCCTTCCTTGCCTCCATGAGGAATTTTTTGTAGGATAGGTTGAGTTGGGCACCCACTACCCTGTCCAAGGCTTATCTAGAAATACGGACCGGTACGTTTCATCATATCACGGGATCAACATGACGCTACGAGCGAATGTCACTTTCCACTTCTTTTTCATGGCAGCCCTGCTCGCCTGTTCGAGCGCATTCGCCCAGAAGAGCACCACTCCGAATGTCTCCGTAGGCGTGTTCGGCGGATTGAACTACACCTTGTACCAGGCGGATTTCAAGGAACTGCCCGGCTATCCAAGCTGCTGCAGCTCGTTCAACAAGGGCAACGGATACAACCCGGCGTTCGGCCTGGCCGTCGAAATTCCTGTCGGCAGTGTCGTGTCGCTCCTTCCCCGCCTCGGGTATCTCGGGACAAGCGGGACGTTGCGGCAGACGAACTCGCTGGGACCGGTGCTCACGACGCGGGGTCCGGAAGAAGCTTTCGTGGAACACACGCTCGACGCAAGACTGGAATCGTTCATGCTCGATTTTTTCGTGAAGGTCAAACCGTGGTCCATTCCCCTTGCCATCACCGTCGGACCCACGTTCGGTTATACGTTTCAACGTTCGTTCGTCCAGTTGGAGCAACTTACCACGCCTACCGACGTGTACTTCAGCGACGGCACGCGCGTGCGCAATCGCATGGAAGGCGACATCCCGAATGCCTTCACGTATTACGGGGGCCTGGGTTTCGGTATCCGGAGCGAGATCCCCCTATGGAAAACCCTGCGCCTGGAACCATCGGCGGGGATCATCCTGCCCGTGACACAGGTGACGCCCTCGGTGACGTGGTACGCCATGCCCATCCAGGCCAGCCTGAGCCTGTTTTACCGCTTCCCGGATAAAGCCCCGGTCAAGGTGGCTCCTCCGCCTCCGCCTCCGCCGGCTCCTCCGCTGTCAATCGCCATTTCCGCTTTTTCGGTTGACACGACCGGGCGCCGCTCCCGCCTCGTCACGATC
The DNA here is from genome assembly GCA_024276335.1 of Bacteroidota bacterium. GTDB lineage: Bacteria > Bacteroidota > Ignavibacteria > SZUA-365 > JAADGX01 > JAADGX01. The sequence goes on along the minus strand of JAJRXL010000513.1, from coordinate 3,377 downwards.
ACCGTGGAGGAAATTATCAAGTCGGAGCTGTTCCCGATACTTCCCTATATTTTCTTCGATCATTTCTCCAGCGACTTGCGAAAGACCTCCCTGCGGTTGATGTCGCCGATCGAACTGGGAAAGTTCAACGAAAAGGAGGTCTCCACCGACGCCCTCGAGGTGTACGCGGATGTACTGAACATCGTGTGTACCCGTATGAAAGCCCACCCGGGAGCCAGGCTAACCATTACCGGTTACCGCGATCCCACGGAAGCCGGGCGCGGCTACGCGACGATCAGCAGGCTGCGGGCCACGGCGGTCCGCGACTACCTGAGGGGGTGCGGCGTCCCTTCCAAGCAAATCACCGTCATCGCTCGTAAGCTCCCCGACCAGGTGCCTGATCCACGAACGCCGGAAGGAAAAGAAGAAGCGCGGCGCGTGGAACTGAGCTCGGATACATACGAAATACTGGCGCCCGTGCGCAGGGAAGAAATCCAGACGGTCCTTCGCACGCCTACGATCGTCTTTCAACCTTTTGTCAACGCCCGCTTGCCGATCAGGCACTGGAAATTGGAAGTCACGCGTAACGGCGAGGTCGTGAAAGAGTACTCCGGCTTCGGCCAGCCACCCGAGGAATTGCCCTGGGATCTCGATCCGCATACGATTCCACAGGGCGAGGAGCCGTTCGTCGCTTCCTTCTTGGTACAGGACGAAGGTGGGCAGGAGAAACTCCTGAAAACGACACTGCCCGTGAGCCAGAAAACCATCAGCCGGATGAAGATCGAAAAGCGGGGAAACCAGCGCATCGACCGCTTCCGCCTGATTTTGTTCAAGTTCGGAAAGGCGGAAATCGGACCCAACAACCGGCGTATTCTCGACGTCGTGAAGCAAGCCATCACACCGCGATCCACCGTGACCATTTCGGGGTACACCGATCGCATCGGGGATCCGAAGTACAACTTCGAGTTGGCCCGGCGCCGCTGCGAAGCCGTCGTTCGCGCCCTGGGCAACGCGGTGCGGCCCGACCAGGTTCGCATTAACCCGGTGGGAAGCGCGAAACTCCTGTACGACAACTCCCTCCCGGAAGGAAGGAACTTCTGTCGTACGGTTCACATCCTTGTGGAAACACCAGCGGAATAAATTATGAAGAATCGCACGATCATGCCAGCCGTATTGCTCATACTGCTCCTGGGTTCCGGGACCATTTCGGCGCAATTCACCTTCACCGTAAACGAGATCGACGCTTCCTCGTGGCCCTCGGTGCGTGTCAACTTCCTGGCCAAGGACGCTTCCGGGCAGAGAATCACGTCCATCCAGCCCGGGAATTTCACGGTCATGGAAAACGGCATTGCCCGGCCCGTTACATCGATCTCGTGTCCGCCGGAAATTCCCCGGAGCCTGACCGTTACGTTGACGTTCGATATCAGCTCAAGCATGACGGCGGGGAATCCCACCCGCATCGATTACGCGAAGAGCGCGGCCAAGACACTTGTCAACGAATTGCCCTTTCCGCAAACGCACATCGGCATAACGACCTTCGACGACTCTTCGTACATTCACCTGCCGTTCACGAACGACAAGCAGAACGCGCTAAATTCCATCGACGCCCTGCAGGCCACGGGTGTGGGGACCGATTTCCTGAAGGCGTTCCTCCAGGACCAGGCAGGTGCCATTCCCTATTCCAACACCCGCACGGGCAACAAGACGCTGGTATTCCTGAGCGACGGGTACGAAACCCTGACCCAGCAGGAAGTGGACCGTATCGTCAGCGACGCGCGGGCGGGGAACATCACCATATACACGGTCTTACTCGTACCATACCACTATTCAATCCCCTTGCGCCAGATCGCGCTGCGCACGGGCGGGCGGTACTTCGAGGAAGTCTTGACGGAAAACCGGGCCAAGGAAGTGTACCGGGAAATCGCCCGGGAGATCCTTTCCATCCAGCCGCCCTGCGACCTGTATTACCTCAGCGGCGGTTGTGAAGAACAGCGCGATGCCGTGATTTCGTTGCGGCTGAACGGTTCCACGCAGACGTACCGCACCGTGTACTCCGTGCCTGGCGACCGCCTTGTTCGGCTTGCCGCCGGATCGCTTTGGCTGGATTACGGGTGGAGCATGCCCACGCAGCCCGCCAACAGGCTTCTGAGAATCACGGCGCAGAACGGTCCCGTCACCGTGCGGGGAGTGTCGTATTCCAGGCCCAAGTTCCAGGTCACGAACTGGGGAGGATCGCCCCCGCCGTTCACCTTGCAGGAAGGAAAATCGCGGACGCTTACCGTGCGTTTCCTCCCGTCCGACACCAACCGCGTGTTTTCCAGTCTCCACTTCGACACCGACGCTCCGTGCAGTAACGACGTTCTCCTCTCCGGCGGCGTGTTCCATGACGCGCGCATCAAGCTGCTGCAACCGAACGGCGGGGAAGTCCTGTACGCGGGCGATTGGTTCGACTGGCACTGGCAGGGAGCTCCCCCCGGGGAGTCCGTCACCCTACGGTACAGCACGAACACGGGCAGCGACTGGATTACCATGACGAATGCGGGCGGCGCAGTTCGGTACCAGTGGCGCGTACCCAGTACGCCCAGCTCAACCTGCACGGGTGAAGCGGAAGTTCCTCCGGCGCGTGTTCCAGCAAACGACGTCGCCATGTTACCACGGCATCTCCTGGCCGTCAAAAGCCTTGCGTTCTCTCCCGACGGGGAACTGCTCGTAACCGCGGACGAACAAGGTCTTCTTCGTTTCTGGAAAACGGACGACGGGACGTTCCTGCGCGAAATCCAGGCGCATTCCGGCTCCATCAACGGCCTCGCGTTTTCTCCGGACGGAAGCACGCTGGCCACTGCCGGGGGCGATAAAACCGTCGGCATCTGGAATTCCTCGAACGGGAACCTCGTGCAACGTCTTGCTGGGTTCACCGAAAGTGTGACCGATGTCGCCTACAGCCGGGACGGGAAATTCCTGGCCGCCGTGAACAACCGGCAGGTCAGGCTCTATCTCGGCGCCACGGGTCAGCTGGCCTGGACCGTAGCGCCGCCGCGTACGCCCTGCCGGGCAGTGACCTTCGCAGGCGATCGAACCATCCTGGCGGGTACGGCGGAAACCGTCTCCGCCCTTGACGTCGATAACGGGAACCTCTTGCGCCAGTACGCGGGTCATTCCAGCGTGGTGAACGCCATCGCCGTGAGCCCCGCGGGCAACATGTTCGCCTCCGCTTCCTCCGACGGCACCGTTCGCGTGATCAATATTTCCGATGGGATCCTTGCGCGGCGGTACCGGGGACACACCGGGCCCGTCAATGCCGTCTCCTTCAGTCCCGATGGAAGTCTCGTTTGTTCGGCGGGCAATGACGGCAGGGTCAGGGTCTGGCGATGGAAAGAAGGAACCACCCTCTGGAACCT
>JAJRXL010000010.1 GCA_024276335.1 Bacteroidota bacterium | reverse complement strand
TATTCTTGCGTGAAGGGCTCGAACCCAGTCGCGTGAAGGGTGGGAACGTGAATCCACGCTTCGGGCATGAATGCGATCTCGATACAGTGTCGTGTTTTCCCCGTCGAGTTTTTCCGTGACTACGACGTCCGAGAGCCGTTCGAGATGCCCGATCGTGTCGAGAGCTATATCGTTCGCGGTTCTGCCCGGCGACCAGGGAAGATGGGGTGTTCGCGGGTATTTAACGTTCACTGTTTCCATTCCTTGTTTGTGAATCGTGTACGCTGTCAAAATTCATACAGGTATATACATGCGTTGAAAGCGCCCCGCGGAAAAGGAGGAAAAAATATCCTCAGGATACAATCAGCACATAGTCCGCGGAGTGCGTGCCAATCGGGGTAAGTTTGTATAGACCCGGTCCTGGGTTTTTGCCGAAGAGCTGATACGTTGCTTCGTATTCCCAGACGGAGAGGGAATGCTCGTCCGAGGGCGTTAGATTTTCTTCGCAGTTATTATTCCACAAAAGCACATCCGTCGAATTATTGACGAGCTCCTTCACGTTGTGGCTCCGTCCGATCAGTAGGACGGATTTTACCCCGCCATTGTCCTCCAATCGCAGCGTATAGATCCTGTCACTTACCGTGACGTGTTCTTCCATACTCATTTCGTTGTTTCCGCTATAGTAGATACCATGTATCGTCCAGCCAAGCTTGCGTAACTCCTTGAATAGCCGAACATAACTGTTGTCGTCAAGTGTGGCGCCGGCCTCCTTCTTTATCCCATACTGAGTGACGAGCATGAAGAGGAGTTTTTGTAATCCGGCGGTCATTTTTCCGGTTTTCAGAAACTCATTGATGTCGGATTCATAGCGCGTGGGAATGAGCTCGAAGCAAAATCGCTTGAATCCCAGCGCGTCGAGTTCGGGGAGGATTTTGCGTACGCCGTCCCGGTATTCTCGAAAATCGTGCACTTCCCGGAAGATGATGTAGTCCATGCCTTGCAATTCCTGGAACCTTGCGGGTAGAAGCGTATCGCTTTCCGTTATTTCCAACGTGGCCGGGGCGTCAATTGCCTTATGAAACGCGATAGGTCGATACGCTCCGAATCGCGAGGCCGCAAAGACCACAATTGGCACACTGACAATTATCGAGATGATCGGTTTGTTTAACATTGCAACAAATGTAATTGTTGGAAAAACACATAAAGCATGATGGTCGGATAGAAACCATCCAACCATCATGCTTCCCCTGCTTCAATCCAGACAAGGTTCAATGCATGAGCGCCATTCTACGAATTGTTCGATAACGGGTATCATTGAGGCGCACTTCCATGACCAGGAAATACGCTCCCGCTGGCGCGCTTTTATTTTCTCTTGTTCGCCCGTTCCACGTCGTTGTGTGACGACCTGGCTGAAGCTTGTCATCTATTAAGACGGCGACGTCCCTCCCCAGCACATCAACGACCTTGATGGTGACCACCGCTGCCTCGGGAAGTTTGAAGGAGACCGTTGTGGATCGAGAGAACGGGTTTGGATAAGTGTTCTCCAGTAGGAATCCGGACGGCAGGCTCGCGTGAGAATCGGTGACGGACAATGGAACCTTCCTGATGTTAGTGATATCGTATGGGCCCAGAATGATGTAGCCCCCGTCTTCGTCCTGAATAAGGAGGCAGATGTACTTGGATTCCGACTTGATCTTGACACGGTGCGTCTTCGCCGCTTTTCTTGAGAACCACACGCACACCGGTGTTGAATCCGGACTGGCACCGCCGAGGATTCTTGCGCTTGCCTTCCGGTTCGTAGCCCATTCAATGGCAGTAGAATCGTTGCTCCGTGTGATGACGGGAGGAGAAACGAGCACGGTCCGTTTTCCCGGGGAAACAACCCGGAAGTATGCAACAGGAGCAAGCTCCCAGCGTTTCCCCGTCAGGCGGGACTCGAGGACGGGTCTTCCCGAAAGGAAGAGGTAGAACTTCTCACCATACCGAACGTCGCCCTGGAAACTGTACACCGCCAGAAGGCTGTCCTGATCCGGGACGAACATCATGAAACTGAGCGTTGTTGACAGGGCATCGATTGCGACGGTGTCGGGAATACCCTGGTTCACTACGAGGATCTTGTCACGTGTTCCGCCTTCACCCCGCGGTATGATCCAGCCATTTTGCTCCGTGCCCTCCGTTCCATGATAGATGATAAGCTGGTCGCTGATAGTGATGCGTTTTTCCAGACCTATGCTTCCCTCGCTTTCCATCGATAGGTAGAATCTCCCGGGAACGGCAATTCCACTCAGGTGTGCTCCGTCGGCCAATTCCGGCGCGAACCCGGAACCGCCCGGGGCAAACGTCAGCTCGCACGGCACGCCAAAGAGCTGCGCGCTTATTACGAGCTTGTTCGGCGTTATGAAAACCGTCCCACCGCTTTCGAAGACGAATTGCCCGACCGTAATCGTGCTGGTCATAACGCCGGATACCGTGGGCGGAGGAGATAACGAAACCAGTCCTCTCGCTTTTATCGTGGTGGAGAGCGTGTTTTCGACCAGGGTGACTTTCGTGGAAAAATCGAGCACCAGGCCATCTTTCGTCATGAAAAATTCGCGGGAGGTGTTGGTCTTAAAGCCGAACAGGGAAACATTTGCCTCGCGCGAACGGAACTTGACGAAATTGTTCTGGAAGTCCGTAATAAGCTCGCCTTCCAGCGAGGAAGAAAAGAGCCTGGAATCGCCGGAGATAAGAGTTCCCTCCACGCGCATGCGACCGGTTTTGAAATCCACTTCGAGAACACCGCTCGCTCCCGCTAACTGGAAATGGTCGCCGATACCAATGATCCCTGTTGGGTAGCACGTGAACCCGGACGAGCTCAGGGTCGAGTTGACGGTCAATCGCGCGACGTTAATCATGACGGAAATTTCCGGCGTGGTGATGACGCCCAATTTCACCCCGAAAACAACACCTCCGTATAAACGGCCTGTGCCTACCAGGAACAACGGATCGCCGATATCGATGAAGGAACCCTTTGCGAGCTCGAGTGTGACGCCAATACCCGAGCCAAACCCCATGGACATGTCATCGAGCACCTCGATACGGCCAAGGCGGTTTTCCGCGCCGAGTCGCATGAGAAGTCTCAAGGCAAGCGTCGGAATTGAAGCAGAGGGAAGTGGGCTCATTGAGATACCCCCGATGTGATCAGGGAAAGCCAGGGAAGCCGAGGCGTCGAAACCGCCGCGGATTTCCATGACTGCCTGCTTCCCGCTTTCTTTGTACTGAAGAGATATTTTCAATCCTGCCGCTCCGGTTCCAAGGTTGAATCCCCCAATGTCGATGCCGACGCCTTCGGGCAACCCTATCTGGAATTCAAATAAATAACGGGAAAAGTCAACCCGCGCTTGCACGATGGGAATGTCCTGGAACAGGGAATTGTGAAGGTTCAACTGGCCCGCCGCGCTAAGATCGACGAGGTCGATCGTGCCGTCGAACCAGACCTTATCGTTCAATGCGGAGTTCTGCGCTGAACCGATCCCCATTTCTCCGCTCAGGTACATTGATCCCTTGGAGGGGTTAAATGCGATAGAGCTCTTGCCCGATGCAAGGGTTGATCCGATAGGCGAATCCGGGAGGAATCGCGCCGTTGACCACGAAACGAGCTGGATAGAAGAGGCGGTTTTGTTGAGGATCGCTTCAGTGTTGCCGGTGAATTTCAGGATCCAGCGCGTGGTGTTTTGATCCGCAATCCCGATTTTCAGATTCCCCCTCGCGGTGATAATGTCTCCTCGTGTGTCCGTTTGCATATCATCCGCTTCGACGACGAGCATGCCGATTCTGACCGAGTTCCTGGCAAAGATTGCCTGCAACTGCACGTCCCCCGTTACCGTCAGCGAGACCGTCTGATCTGAAACCGGAACGCCGTTCAGCAGCCAATGCTTGAAATAGTATCCGTCCTTTACGCCAGCCGTGATTGAGATACGGGTGTTGGACTGGTACGAGAGAGTGGTTGGAGTTACGAAATTGGTGACATTGTTGTCATCGGGGGGACTTGCCTTGCAAGGGAATCCCGAAGGAGTTGATTCGACCTGGACGGAATAATGATCGCTTTCCTGAAACACGGCGTCGATTCGCGTGTCCGCCAGCACGGAGAGGTCCTCGATTTTCTGAGTCGTTGTTCCGTTGACTAGCCAGTGCGAGAAAACGTATCCGGGTGGCGCCTGGTCGATCTCCACGGTGACGGCGGCGCCATGATCGACCGTGATATCGGCGGGCAGGGAATACGTCCGCGTTTCCTGCCCCCTGGTAACTTTGACCGAAACGCCGTTAACGCTGGACCGGATACTCAGTATGTGGGTCGTTGTACCGATGGAGAAGAGATCGCTTAAAGAGAAAAGGGAGTGATCGCGCGCGTCCCTGAGGCGGATACGGCATACATCGGATTTCAAAGTCGGAGCTTTCCACGAGTACGATCCGGGATTGCCCGGCACTTTTGCAACGAAAGTCCAATCCTTGCCATTATTTGATGAGAAATGAATTTCCACGGAATCGACGTCGGTGGACCAGGTAATAGGTATGGTGGAACCGGGATTATAGTGGTCGCCGATTTTTGGCGAAGAGATCTTGAGAAACTTCTGGCCGGAGATGGGCAGATAATCAGCGTAGAGATTCCAATCCGACGTGATGATGTACACTCCCTGGCCCGTGGAAGAGGCAGCCCCTGTAATCGAGGGATATGACCAGTCTATAAGCTCGTTGAACCTTGTGCACGTGTTCCACGTCTTCCCCCTATCAGTCGTGACGAAAACGGTTCTGTTTATGTTGATCGTGTAGCCGACACGGTCGTTGATGAATGCGATACCGCCGTTTCTGATGCGGTCGCCAAAAGAACCGTAAACAGGGACCGATTGGATAGGAGTCCACGTCTGACCGCGGTCCAACGTAAATACGCCGTAAATTTCAGCGCCATCCGCGGCAAACGCGACACCGGTATTGCCGCTCGGTGAAAAAGCCAACGCTCCGAAATGTCCGGTTCCCGTGCGACTGTAAACCTCGAACCAGCTCGCTCCTCCATTGGTTGTTTTCCAGATTCTCGCCAGGTATTTCTGGCTGGGGTCCAGGTACAGTCCGCAGGCGATAAACGTCTGCTGGGTCCCGGGCACGTATGCTATGGACAGGACCTTGCCCGGAATGGAGGAGGAGGTGCCGGCTGTTGCGAAACCGTTCGAAGAGTAGAGTACGCTGGAATACGTTTCCGACATGACGTCCGTAATGAGCACGATGTGCCCGTTAGAACCGACGGCGCCGAGAAAGATTTCACCTGAACTGCTCTTCATTCCACCCTGTTTCGTCCAGGACCTTCCCCTGTCACTGGATACGTGAATGGACCTGGCCCTGATGGCATAGATGCGGGACGTCGCTTCGTCCATTCCGAGGGATCGCGGATGTAGAAATGGAAGCTGGGCGGTTATGTCCCATATTTTTCCTCCATCCTCGGAACGCCTGATGCAGGTTGCGCCGAGCAGGAGCGCTTCACTGGGACCCAGGGCCAGGATCTTGTTGCCGTAATCCGGCTGTCCGCAGTTTTGCAGTTTCACCGGTCCCTGGAAGTTGCACGTGGTGCACGAGGCTCGAATAGGGGCTACAACGGATAAAGCGATGAAGTTCTGGTCCGAATAATCCTTAATGCCGAACTGGATCGTCGAATGCCCGGGCTCGATGAAAACCGGGTCCATCGGTGTAAGATCGCATCTCGTGCGCTGCTGTGTGTCAAAAATGGTGACGTAGCTGACAAACTTCCATACGCCGCCATCGTAGCGTACGTAATACTTCCTGGATGACGACGAAATGTTAGAAATCATGCAGTACTGGAAGGAGTATTCAGCACCCGGGCAGAGCGTGTCGCCCAAAGCGGGCTTGTTGAACCAGATACTGATGTCAAGACTGCTGCTACGTGGTACACCCCTGGAGATCTTTTCAGAAGCAACCGACACACCAGGTAACAATAACAACCATGCCGCGAGACATATCGTCGCGGCGCTTGCGAATAAATACTTTATTGAAATACGCACCATGTACCTCCTTTGATTGGTGTTGTACGGTCAGTCGCGGCTTCCTCATTCTGAAACAGTATAGTCGCGCGGCGATGGATTTGTGACATCGCTTTTCCAAAAAACTACGGGCGCACCGCTTTTCAGCGAACGGCCACGGCTTTTTCAACGAATTCCACTCCTGTACGGGAATAGTCACTAATAAAACACCGGGGCGCATGTCCCAATTCGGTTTTTCACGGGTATATACAGGGTGCGGATTCTACATCGGGGGATCCGAAAAATTATGTATTACTACCGGAAAAAAATCATGAAAAATTCCGCAGGCGCCTTTGAACGCATGTACTATAAGAAGTGGGAAAGCAAATGGATCTACGCGGTTTTCGAAAAGAAAAACACCACGGGCGAGTTATGTGCTTTTCCACGGAAGACATTCACGGGTAACTGTATATCGTCCATGTTCTTTGCGAACAGGGTGAAACGAAGGCACAAATGTATCAAGAAAATAAAGGCGATCCTTATACCATGGAATTACACAAACATGATCCCGGTTACAATCTACAGTCGGAAGTATCCGATGATACCCTGATGAACAGACTGGAGCAAGGAGATAGGGGCGCATTCGATATGTTGTATGAACGATATAAAAATGTCGTGTGGAAGGTTGTGGTCTGGTACCTCCTCGATCAGCAGCTCGCGGAGGATGCGGCACAGGAGACCTGGGTGAAAATTTACCAGAAACCCGGCACGTTTAATCCCCAGCGCGGTTCATTTACGAATTGGGTGTACTCGATTGCCAAGAACACGTGTTTGAAGGTTTTGCGGGCAAAAGGCCGAACGATCCCTATATCAAGTATGCCTGATCATTTCGATCCGGAAGACCCGGATGATATTGTTAAAAAAATGGACGATGAGTTTGATCGGGAACACCAACGAAAAGAACTGATACGGGCGCTGAACCAGCTTTCGGAGCTCGACCGGCAAATCGTTGCCCTGCGTTTGTCGGACGAATCCGATTACCATGACATTGCTTCTTTGCTGAAGATAAGCGAAAGCGCCGCCAGGAAACGCTATTCCCGCGCCTTGAAGAAACTGTACAATATTCTTAGTGACACGAAAACAGGTACCAATCCATGGATATAAATGGAGAATACAATCGACAACCATCCCGGAAGGATCCGGGAGAGAAGTTTGAGAAATGGCTGAAAAGGCAACTCCAAGGCATGTTTCCCCTGGAGATGCCGGACGAAGCGGAAAAGAAATTGTTTGAAACGATAGACAGTCTGGAGCAGGCGACGCAAAGACCTGAAAAAAAAAGTTCTTTCTTTCCCCCTGGTTTCCGCCTTTCTTCAGCAATTGACTGGATATTTGATCCTTCGCCCGGGCGATCGCTTACAAAGATCGCCTTGGGGTTGGCGGCCGGACTGATTATCGGGTTTTTTCTCTTCAGCGTTCCTCGTGAACCTATCGCGACACCGGAAACACCACCCGTACGGTTCGCCGCAGAAAAAACGGACCACGTGCGGGACCGCGCCGTTGATTCCACAACGGCAGTGGTTCCCGGGCCTTTGCCTGTCGATTCGGGCACGGTTGAAAAGCCGGAACGGATAACTCCCGAAGCCCCCGAACCGCCGCTCTTTACGGAAGAACGGGATGCGACGCGCGAGGAGGAGGTCTCGCTCGGTTTTGCCGGTACAAAGGAAAGTACCAAACCACGGGAGGAGGAACGATGGACGACGTTTACGCTGGGGAAAAACATGAAATACGACGCTGCGTGGACGACCTTGACAACATTGCTGTCCACGGAAGGGTTCATCTTAGAATACCTGGACAAATCATCTGGATTTATCCGAACGGATTGGAAACGGGAGCGAACCGTGGATGAAATGATGTTGTATGTCAGGGTTCAGGCAAAATTCGTTACGGGTAGGCAGGCATTGCGCCTGTTGTACGAGGCAAGAGACGGCAAACGGGAGCAGCTTTCCACGGAATCATTGGCAAGTTTTCGAAACCTGAAAGCACTGATACGAGAGAAGCTCCAGTGAGCGGAGGTTCGAGATCATTTCCTTCCGCTCCGGCAATTGTCGTGAGGGAAATGCAAAACTGAATCGTTCTTGTTCGGGCCTCATCATTCATATCTTTCAGCCACAAGGATCATACAATGGATACTACTTTTTGCTCCGATGAATTCTACTACCACGGTACGCAGTGGCTTGCTGCGTATTATATCATGCATCGGGGATTTCAGATTGGTGATGTGAACTGCGGCCGCGACTCAGGGGCCGGATTATATATTACGCCGGACCCCGGATTTGCGTCGAATTGGGGCAAAATAATAGTAAAGTGCCGGCTGGCTCCCAATACGAAAATACTTTGGTTGAAAGAACCGGACCCTCGTGTGTTGAAGTATTTGAAAAAAGAGTTCGGCGCGCAAATCCTCGATCTGGATTTTTATAAGGCGATTCCCAGGAACAAAACACTGACTCGCAACGAGTTTATTAACCTCTTCTCTTATATTATCCTGAAAAAGAAGCAGAAACTCTTCAATCGACAGAGAGTCTTTGTTCGTTGGGAAAAATTCCGTGCTCGATTGGGCGATTATCTCAGGAGGCACAAGTATGACGGCTTTGGGCATACCGATCCGGAGTGGCCGGAGGTCGTTATCATGAATCCGTCACTGGTGATACCTGTAAGTTTTCATAGATGCTGGGAATCGGAAGAAACGCAGTATTACTGGGTGCCAAAAGTGAAGTTGTCTCCTCCTTTGAGTCGGAAGCGAATCGATAAGACCGGGAAAAGATTACTGAGACAATATGCCGAAGAACAGGAATTACGCGACTTGCTCGATGGCATGCCTGACTGCGAAGAGAAAACAAATCTTATTGCAGAGGTGGAAAACCTATTATTTATGGTGGAATTAATGGATTGTGCGCGGAAGCTGGGCTTGGAGAGCGAGTTTCAAGAGCGATTGAACGCGAACAGTAACGAAGGTGATCATATCGGCGATACGTTCACTGGAGAATAAAGCAAGCTCGTTCACGTCCACGGATTGCTTTGCAATGACAGGTTTTTTTACGGTCCCCCGTTAAATAACCCAGCCAATTCCCGGAAAAATATTTCCGAATTTTTCCGCGGAGAGGTTTGAATGCATGTATTAGGTAGTAGGGAGATTTGTAGATCGAGGGTATCATCAAGGATTCGCTGTTCATATATCGTTTTTCTTTAACAAAATAATAGGAGAAAGACATGCACAACCGCCCCATCACATTGCGCTGCGTACTGCTCGTCGCGGCTCTCCTGGTACTTCTGTCCGGTTTTGCACCGGCGCAGTCGCAGGACATATCGACGGTTAAGGGCCTTGTCAAGCAGGCAGGGTTCGAAATTCTGAAGGAAGATATAAGCGATGGCAACCCTTTTTTGCTTTTCATGGTCGAAGTCGATGGCGAGAAGGTCCCTTTTGCGATAAGAAAATTGTACAATGAAGATATGGAGCAATCATTATATGTTTTCATGGGGATTTCTGCGGTCAGCCCGGGAAAATACACCGAGGAAACAAGGTACAAATTCCTCTCGGCGCTCTGTGTCATGAACAATTACGTCCTCTTTGGAGCGTGGGCTTACGAAGAGGAAAATGATCTTTTGACCCTGGATCACACATTTTTTGCCGAAAAGGTTGAAAACATGTCTGCTGATGAATTCCAGGAGATATGCGAGATGATGTCCAGCACGGTAGTACTGATCAACAGCAACATCAATAAGCTTCTCAGCATGCTCGAAGGCGTGGGCGAAGAGGGCCTGGGTTTTACTGGAGGTGGGCAGCGTGGCATGGAAGCAGTGGCGAAGAAAATGCGCGAACTGACCGGTTCCGTCTTGCCCAGCATACCGTCTGATTTATTGAAAAGGTGAGTTTACTTAAACACCGTGGGAGACGTAAACATGAGTACCTGTATATCCATCGCGCTGGCCGCCGTTTTCTTCGCGGCGGCCTCGTGCGCGCTTCACGCGCAGACGGCCTCCGAACGGCTGGATCGCGCTTACGGGCTCATCGACCAGGAGCGCTACCACGAAGCCCTTGCCTGCCTCGACTCCGCCATGGCGGATACGGTGTCCTTGGACCGGGAAACGAAATCTTCACTTCTCTTTTAC
>JAJRXL010000512.1 GCA_024276335.1 Bacteroidota bacterium | reverse complement strand
TCTTCAACGGGTGGTTCGTTGCAAACATGGTTATGAACTCGCTCTGGGTACATATCCCTTTTCTCATCGCGCTGGTTGCCGGCGATATGTTTGCCGGGGAGGCCACGGGCGGCACCTTCAGAATACTCTTGACGCGGCCGCCCTCGCGCACCCGCATTTTCTTCGTCAAGCTCACTGCCACCGTGATTTACACATACTCGTTAATCATATTCCTGGGCCTGCTGAGCATCGGGCTGGGTCTTCTCTTGTTCGGAACGGGAGACCTGTTGATGTTCAATGACGGGCTAGTAATTTTGCCCGGCAATGACGTGTTGTGGCGCTTTATTCTCGCATATTTCCTGGCGGGAATTGCCATGCTCACGGTTGCTTCGCTGGCGCTGATGCTTTCGACATTCGTAGAAAATGCCATCGGTCCCATTATCGGCACCATGGCCGTTGTCATCGCGTTTTTCATTTTTGGGAACCTGGATTTTTCCTTCTTTAAATCGATGCGACCGTGGCTCTTCACAACCTATCTGGATGTGTGGAAAAACGCTTTTACCGAGCCGGTTAATTGGAACTCCATCGCTACGGACAGCGGAGCACTGATTGGATTTTCTACGTTTTTTTCACTCGTGGCATGGTTGATTTTTTCCCGTAAAAACATCGTTTCCTAAACGCACGAAACGATATGAAGACTCCAGTGACTAAAATGAACCCGATCCCAAGCTTCAATACGCATTCCACGTTCCCTGGCGCAGGCCGTACAAGCGCCTGGGCAGCGGTATTCTTGACGCTCTTCACTCTGACAACACACGCACAATCAAAAGCAGAAAACCTCATCGAGGCTGTCAAGCAGACCTATCTACGGGTCCATGATTACGAAGTCGATTTAACGGTAACGCTTGATATTGCCCGGCTTCGCGTTCCCGACATGAGACTCCACATGTACTACAAACAACCGGGCAAAGTCCATTTTGAAGCTGAACGCAAAAATTCTTTCGCCATGCTTCCAAGGCAGGGGCTTGTGTTCAACCCGGTGGAGTTGTTTGAATCCGGCTATGATGTTGTCGTTCAAGGACAGGACACCATCGGCTCCACCCCTTGTACGAAGCTTGTCTTGTTGGCCCGGTCGGATACGCTCCGTTTGCAACGCGTTGTTCTTTTTATCGATCCGAGACTGAACGTAGTCAGGCGCATGCAAATGACACCCTACCAGGGGAAGATGGCGGAAGTAACCTTTGATTACACGTTAGTCGATCACCGGTACCCTCTCCCCTCCCGCGCCGTCTTCAGGTTTGATGCTTCACGAGGAAGGCGTTCCGAAGCGGGGCGACCCAACGTCAAGCGTTTCAGCACGCTGACAAGCGGCAGTGTAACGATCGTCTATTCGAAGTACAGGGTAAACAAGGGTATTCCAGATTCTATTTTTAAAAAGGAGTAAACGGCATGCGACGGTACTTAATGCCAGCGTTCCTGATCCTTTTTCTCATCAGCAACATGTGCGCACAATCGCTGGTGGACGTAAAACGGTACGAGGCTACGATCCGATTGAATATTGACAGTCGACTTCTGGTGGCAGAGGCCGGACTCGAGTTGACCAACATATCCGGGGCCGCTCTCGACACCATACCTCTTCACCTGCGTGACCTCACCGTATCATCCGTGCTCGTTAACGGAAACGCTGCAGCTTGGCGTCATACCGGTGACCAGCTTCTTATCGTACCGTCAACACCACTCGAGTACAACAGCGGTGCAACGGTGCATGTCGTTTACTCCGGCGATCCAACACATGAACCTGGAAGCTCTTTCGGAGGCTTTTTTTGGGGTGATCCGACGTACACCATTGGCGTCAGTTTCAGGACCCCTTACGTCTCCATGACGCGGCACTGGTTGCCTTCCAACGACATTCCATCCGATAAAGCCACGTTTGATCTGAAGTTCATTGTCCCTGCGGGCATCGTCGTCGCCGGCACGGGAAAGCTGAAATCCGTAAATGCTCTTGGAAAAGACTCTCTCGTTTACCGGTGGGTGGAAAACCATCCCACGGCAACTTACCTGGTAACGTTGGCCGCCGGATCGTATGCACGTATCCGGGACACGTGGAATAATCTTCCGCTCGAATACTACGTTCCGCGCAAGGATTCGCTGAAAGGTCTCTCGTACTTCAGCACCATCCCTTCCATGCTGGAATGCTTCGAGCATTATTTCGGACCGTACGCATTCGACAAGGTCGGATACTGTATCACGCCAATCGGTGCCATGGAGCACCAGACCATGATCAGCTTCCCGGCAAACCTGTTTGCGTTCCAGCCCAAGGCTTCCACGACCGCCGCTCACGAACTCGCTCATCAATGGTGGGGCGACTGGGTCACTCCCGAGGATTTCCGCGAGGCATGGCTAAGCGAAGGTTTCGCAACATTCGGGGAAGCGCTTTATGCCGGCTGGCTCAAGGGCCGGGCCGCTTACCTTCAACAGCACCATCAGAACATTTCGGATTACGTATTTGGCATCGCGCAGCGTGAAGGGATATTTCCCCTGTACGACTTTCCCCGCACGCCACCGTCTTCAAACTATCCCGTCACTATCTACAAGAAGGGCGCCGTCGTTTTGGGAATGCTGAGGCATATTGTTGGCGACACCGCGTTCTTCCGAGGACTCAAAGAATATGGTAAGCGTCATGCTTATGGAAATGCAACAACCCATGATTTCCGTCGCAGCATGGAAGATGCATGGGGACAGGATCTCGGATGGTTTTTCGACGAGTGGGTGTACAAGGCCGGGTTCCCTTTTTATGTTGTGGAGCGCAGGATCAATACCAGCCAAGAGGACGCGCCGGAAGTTTTACGCATCCACCAGACACAGGACACAACCGTCTCGCCCTTGTTCCTGATGCCCGCCGATATACTCATCATAAAAACCAACGGCGACACCTTACGATACGTGATAAACATTCGCCCAGAAGCAGTACAGGACTTCACTTTCCCGGACGTCAAGCAAAAACATGTAGCCTCCATCATTTTCGATCCTCTCGGCATCATCCTTAAGCGAGTACGATATCGTACACTTGAAGCCGAAGAGCCCGAGTCAGCGCCGCCGAACGTCGTCCTGGGAGCGCTCTATCCGAATCCCGTATCGACGACACACGAAGGCCGTTCCCCGTTGGTTACCATTCCATTCGAAATCGATCGGCCCGCACGAATTCAAATCGATCTTTTCGATTCACTGGGCCGTCGCGTAAGGCGGTTAATCGACTCCAGGTATTCGTCAGGGTCCTTCTCCGTCTCAACGGATGTTTCGAACGTTGGAGCGGGCACCTATTACATTCTTTTGTCCAGTCCAAATAGCCGGCAAGTGCGAAGGATGATCGTAACCGGTCGATAAGTTCACATGGTCCGACAGAAGACAACTTGCCTTGACAAGGGTTGACAAATTGTGTAGATTCAAATGCAGCAAAGTAATGTACTTTCCCTTCGCTTATCTCGCGTTTTATTACATAGAAATTACCAGTAAATCATATTTATACGAATACATGGAGGAAGCGCAATGAAGAAAACGGCTACAACGTTCGTGTTGTTCATAATGGCCGGAATGTTCCTGTTGGGAAGCAATTCTGTCCAGGCCCAGGGAACCGGGTGGGAGACATTGTGGAAGATCGTATCTCGACCGGTGCCCACGTATACGTGGATGGCCGGCAGCCTTTCCTATACCGACGTGGCATATGATCCGTTCAGGGAATATATTTACGTGCCCAGCCCCAAGACAAAGAGTGGTATTATCACTCCGCATGTTTACATCCTGGATGCCAAGACGGGCAAGGAAGTTGGCGAACTGAAGATGGATCAAAATATTGTCAAGGGCGGATTTTCGCTTGGCCGATTCTGCGTGTTTAAAGTAACCGTGGACGACTCCGGATGGATATACGTCGGGAATCTCGTAACGCCCGTTTTTGGCGTTTGCGTTACTCCCCCGGGTCCGCCGGAATGTTTCACCAACCCGGCGTATCGAATATTCCTGGCCCAAGGTCCTTACAAGATCTATCGCTGGAAGACGCCGCAATCGACCCCCGAACTCGTTTACGCTACTGCGGGAAGCCCTCCGTATCCCGAGATGACCTGGACCCGATGGGGCGATGACCTCGACGCCATTGGTCATAAAGCCAATACACGGTTTGCCGTCGTTGGCGGCGATCCACAAGGAGTGGGGAACTTACCAACCAAGCCCGTTCTGAATAATGAAGTTACCGTGATAAAATTTGATTCCGCGAAAGGGAACGGATACGGTGCTGCCAGCGTATGGACACGGTTAAAATCAACCGTGAACCTCTACACTTCGCATGCCATTAATTTCACCGGCATGAAAGACACGGACCCCTTGTGGGGAGATTCGAATGAGCGCGTGGCAACCCTGATGAGTCAAAACCATCCGCCGAACGCCGGAAGACCGTACGATTTCCACACCGTTTCAATATGGGAGATCAAACCTGACGTGACGAAAAAATCCGGCAACCTTCGGTACCTCAAGGTCAACTGGACGCAAGATGAATACGTCATAACTTGCGATGGTTGGAATCAGCGCGTACCGTCAAATCCAAATCTCGATCACACGCAAGCGCGTCTTGTGGACGTGACGGTAAAAAACAACGCGGTGCTTGCCGCCGATCCCACTCCGCCAATTGGCTTTAATCCACTTAATAACAGCTCTGGGAATTACAATTGGGTATCCGGCGTAGATTACAAGTTCAACCAGCATACCGGCGAACTTATCATCTATGTCTTGCAATCGAATAATGGTATCGCGGCATTTCGAAAGAAGACACCGATTCCCCTCCCGGTTGAACTCCAGAGTTTCACCGCCGAAACGAACGGTTACCTCGTGACGCTCAAATGGACCACGGCATTCGAAGAAAACAACTTCGGCTTCAATATCATGCGCAGTGCCGATGGCGGCGAGAATTGGGAACAAATCGGGTTCGTTCAAGGCGCGGGGACGACAACCGGTTTACGAAACTACTCCTATGAAGACGATGTACAGGCCAGCGGGATCAAGGTGCCCGTGATCAAGTATCGCCTCGTGCAGGTGGATTTGGACGGCACCAGCAAGCGATCGCCGATTGTCGAGGCGTTGATTACCAGCACTCCAACGAGTGTTGCTCTTTCGCAGAACTACCCCAACCCGTTCAATCCGGTTACCTCCATCTCGTACCAGCTCGATGAACCGGGTTTCGTTTCCCTGAAAGTGTACGATGCAATGGGCAGAGAGGTCGCAACGCTGGTTGACGCGATGAAAGACGAAGGTACGCACACGGTGCAATTCAACGGTAAGAACCTGCCGTCAGGTTCCTACGTGTACCGGATGATCGCCAATGGAAAGACAATTGAGAAACGGATGATGTTGTTGAAATAAAGCTCAAGCATCCCCATTAGCTTACTTATCCCCGGTCATGTGCCGGGGATTTTTTTGTCTGCTGATGAAAACAACGGGATGACAACAGCGAACCGTTCGACTACCAGGAATTTTCAGTATTTTTGAACGACGACGATCGCGATGGAGTTGACACGTGTCACGCGCGCAATCGTTTTAAAAGCGATCCGTATCGCGAAAACAAATCATTGAATCTGAACACGCAAGGGGTTTGAAATGAAAATTCTTATCTCCGACGGTTTAAGTGAGGCCGGACAAAAGATCTTGATCGACGCCGGTTTTGACGTGGTTAATCACAAATACTCCGCTGAAGAACTACCTGCCGCTATTACTGAATTCGATGCCATCATGGTACGATCAGCAACCAAAGTTACGCGTGAAGTCATCGATGCCGGGACTTCACTAAAAGTCATTGCCCGCGGCGGCGTAGGTCTTGACAACATCGACGTGGAATATGCCAAAAGTAAGGGAATCGCTGTTCTCAACACGCCTGCTGCTTCCGCCATTTCCGTGGCGGAACTGGCCATCGGCCACATGCTGGCTCTAAGCCGCAACCTCCACCTCAGCACGACAGCGATGCGCGAAGGGAAATGGCCCAAGAAGGAATATTCTAAGGGATTCGAACTGTACCAGAAAACACTTGGCGTCATCGGCCTCGGCAGTATAGGCAAGGAAGTTGCCCGGCGAGGAATCGGGCTTGGCATGAACGTGATCGCGTTTGACCCCCTCTACTCTCCCATGAACTTCTTCATTGAAATAACCAGTGCCGAGGAAGTATATAAACGCGCGGACATCATCACCCTGCATGTTCCGTTCATCAAATCGGTCGGTCCTCTTCTGACCAGAACACAGTTCGAGATGATGAAAGACGGGGTCGTCATCATCAACTGCGCGCGAGGCGGCGTGGTCAAGGAAGCAGACCTGCTGGAGGCTCTGAACAGCGGGAAGGTTAGGGCCGCCGGCATCGACGTCTTCGAAAACGAACCTCCAACCGATGCGCAAAAGGAACTCATCAATCACCCGAACGTTTCCGTTTCCCCGCACATCGGCGGTTCGACCATCGAAGCGCAGAACCGCATTGGCATCGAAATCGCGCGGAAAGTGGTTGACGCGCTCCGGGCAAACATGTCATAACCAGGAAAACAAGGATATTTTCATGGCCACTATTCATCCCTTTCAGGCATACCGCCCCAAGCCCGAGCTTGCGCCGGAAGTTGCCGCCAAACCGTACGACGTCCTGAACTCGGACGAAGCGCGCGCGGAAGCCGAAGGACATCCACTGAGCTTTTTACACGTCGGGAAACCGGAAATCGATCTTGATCCTTCCATCAATCTTTACGATCCCCGCGTTTACGAAAAAGCCCGGGAGAATCTGCAACGACTGGTTAACGACGGCGTCTTGGTGCCGGACCCCGAGCCCTACTTGTACGTGTATGCTCAATCGATGGGCAATCACACACAGTACGGTCTTGTAACGTGCGTCTCAGTCGAAGAATATCTCGATGATACCATCAAGAAACATGAGCTCACCCGAAAAGAAAAGGAGGACGACCGGACCCACCATGTGGCAACCACCAGCGCTCACACGGGCCCTATTTTCCTGACGTATCGACACCAGGATACAGTGGACGAAATCATTGACGGAATTGTTGCGGAACCACCGGAAATCGATTTCATCGCTCCGGACCAAATCCGGCACCGGGTATGGGTTATCCGCGACCCGCAAATTATCCAGGCACTGGTCCAGGAATTCCGGCAGATCCCTTCCCTTTACGTCGCTGACGGACATCACCGTTCCGCCTCCGCAGCGCGCGTGGGAAAGGAACGACGCGAAGCAAACCCGAATCACACGGGTGACGAGGAATACAATTATTTCCTGGCCGTTCTCTTCCCCGATAACCAGCTTCGTATCCTGGATTACAACCGCGTCGTCAAGGATTTGAACGGATTAAGCTGGAACGATTTTCTCAACGCCCTTTCTCCCTCTTTCACTGTCGAGCCTGCCGACCAACCCGTGCGCCCCGAACGGAAGGGACAGTTTGGTATGTACCACGGAGGAAAATGGTACCGACTGCAAGCCAGCCAGGAATTGCTCGATAATCCCGACCCGGTGAAACGGTTGGACGTGGCGATTCTCCAGGATTATTTACTCCATCCCGTTCTTGGAATCCAGGACCCCCGTACGGACAAACGCATCGACTTCGTGGGCGGCATACGGGGATTGCGCGAGCTGGAACGGAGAGTGGATTCAGGCGAGATGGCGATTGCCTTCTCTCTCTATCCAACTTCCATCGACGAGTTACTGGCCATCGCGGATGCGGGCAAAATCATGCCGCCGAAATCGACATGGTTCGAACCCAAGCTCCGCGACGGTTTGTTCGTACATTTTTTCTGATCCGAGTCCGAGAAAAGGAGCCAGCCGACCGTGACATCCTTCGTCATTGGTTGGCTGGCTTTCATGCAAATCATGCGCGCGCTCATACGCCGTCACGGTTTCCATTCGCCAAGTGTCACACGTTTATTGAGCAAGGTACTTTTTGCAGAAAGCCGTACGTTGCAACCAAGTATTCGCTTTTCGTTCCTGTGCAAACCTCGTGGCAAACCGTTGAGCCCGTTCGAACATGAGTTTCGCCCGACCGTATCTCTCCATGTAAAACAACGCCGTACCCTTGATGACGCATGCGTCATACATCCACGACGGTGAAATCCAATCTACAGCAAGCACATCCAGCGCGCGTGAATACTCCTTTCGTGCGATGAGAAAGCGCGCAAGCAGTATTCGCGCAACCGATGAAAGGGAATCAAGCCCGACAGCCGCTTCCGCGTCGTGAATATTGAGAGCGAGAAGGCTGTCCGCATCCATGTCGGAGTACGTCCTGCGAAAGACATTCCACAAGGCCCCTCTTAGAGCGGGTTCCTGCAGAACGGCTCGATGAAATCGCGCGCGTTCGGAGTACACGTGGTTCAGGCCGGCGTCGAGCAATTGGGAATAGGCGGTTACGGCCGCGATGGAATCCCCCGTTTCCCAACACGCATCCCCCTTCAAAAGGAGGAGTGGATACACCGAGTAAAAGCGCGCGGTATCCCGCATCAATGATTCCACGTAGACGCGCACGGAATCGTACTTGCCCTGTGCCTGGAGCGCGAGGGTTAGGCCCCATGCAGCATAGCTGTTGGGAGCGAGTTTCTCGGATTCCTCCCACACGTGGGCAGCACGTCGGAAATTGCCCTGCGAAAACGCCCGGCGGCCCTCGTCGTTCAAGTCCCCCACAATACGTGGGCAAACAGCCGAAAACAGCGATGGTCGCGAGAAATAATACAAGATGGCTGTTCGCGATACGCGTCCGACATCGTTGGTATCAAGGAAGGTCTTCCATTCCCTGCTTAATTCCTCGACATCGTGGCCATATACCGACTTCAGGTCGTCCGCCGCGTAAGCCTGTTTCATACGTGGCCAACCGTACTTGTCAATGAGGAAACGCACGAAGGAACCACTGGCAACGTAACTGATCGATGAAGTTTTCGTGATGAAGCCGGCAGTCCCAATAATTGCGTCAGCGTCAGGAAGGAGTCCGTTGTCCAGCATGGCGCGGGCCAATGCATGAAGAGGATACCCTTCCCATTCATCCTCCACGGCGATGGCCAACCCCTCGGTCAATCCGACATTCCACACCGGGGAATGAAACAGGTACGGACCGATTTCACCCGCCAGGACGTGGACCAGCTCGTGGGCAAGGTTGCGATAAGCACTGCCCGCAGTCAGGTGAATCTCCCGTTGCCAGGGCCGAGCAATGTCTGACGACGCAGTGCCCAGCAACCGTTTCTTCAGCTCCGCGTCCGGATACAAGTACGAAGTAATCTTGCCTGCCGGCGTAATGCCCATGA
The DNA here is from genome assembly GCA_024276335.1 of Bacteroidota bacterium. Lineage (GTDB taxonomy): Bacteria > Bacteroidota > Ignavibacteria > SZUA-365 > JAADGX01 > JAADGX01. The sequence goes on along the minus strand of JAJRXL010000512.1, from coordinate 4,584 downwards.
GACGCCCCACTTGGTCAAGCCTGAATTCGTGTTCAACGGCCATTTGACGAATGCCCAGGGAGTCGAACGAATCCCGGGAATAGATAATGACAAAATGTTGCGTATCGTATTTCGAGCCGAGTTGCTTTTCAAGATAATAGGTTGACGTTGACAAGCCGAAGTCATCGGACCAGTAGAATCCGCTGAGAACGATGGCAAAACCGGCACCCAGGGCTACACTAAACAGAGCGATCTTTTTCAGCGGCCGATCAAGAAAATGACCGCGTAATTCTTTCAGAACGGTAAACCCGACGAAAAGGAGGGCGAACCCCAAGGTCAGTGCGCGGTAGACCAAAAGGCCGATGAACGGCGGTTGGCTGCGATCCCAGGTCAGACCCATGAAAAAGCCGAAGAGGTGGTTGTAAACGTACGTCTGAGGCTGAAAGTAGAGTATCGAGAGCGGCCATAACAATATCGTAATGATAACAATTGCGTACCAGATGCCGGGACGCCGGGAAAAAAGCGTCGATATGAGACTGGCAAGCGTGACACTGAAAACAACAGAGAACCCCGGTATCAAGAGGTACAGCAATAAGCCGTCCAGGAACGAACAGTTGGGAACGATCCACGCGTTCATCATCATGATAACAAGCGGTGGAATCAAGAGGATCTCCGAGACACCGAGCATCAAGGCAACGAACTTGAGTATGTACATGCCTGGGGGACGACGATGCGCAAAATGAAGCGTGATAACACCGCCAATGACACCCGCGACCAGCCCCATGACCATCGCGAACTCGTATCCAAGCACGTTTAATCTTGGGACCTGTGTACAGACTACGGTAACCAAGACAAGCAGGCTTCCGTAGACGAGGGTTATCCGGTGGGTCAGTACTTTCGAGAACGCATTATCCATGAATCAAGCGAGTAATGAAAAAACACTCCAAGCCATATAAGCTATGTATCGCACAACCAATGCGCAAACAGCGACGCAAATTCAAAATCCCTCGTATTCGTATCCCAAGCGATAGGCGTTTTGTATAGATCATCTTCAGCGTCGCGTAATTTACATTAGGTCGGTTTTTTAATTAACCGTTGAGGATTGTATTTTCAACTGACGGAATATTGACACTTCCGTTTTCTGTCTTGACTCTCGATGGACCGTGTACTAACTTTTTCTGCATTTGAAAATATAATTTTGAGATGTACCTGTTATCTTTCATCATATTATTAAGCTACATCGTCGGCTCGATTCCGACGGCCCTTATCATCGGTCGTCTGAAAGGGATCGATATCCGAAGCATCGGCAGCGGAAACATGGGCAGCACCAACGTCATACGCGCGTTGGGATTGAAATGGGGAATGGTCGTACAGGTTCTCGATATCCTGAAAGGCCTGGTGGCGGTACTGCTTATCGCGCGGTTGCACTACGGTGATATGCCGTTTCCCAACAGGACCCCTTTTGATGATTTTACTCTCATCCAGATCATTGCCGGTCTTAGCGCTGTGGCTGGTCACATCTGGTCGGCCTTTGCCCGCTTTCGCGGAGGGAAAGGGATCAACACTTCCGCCGGGATGTTGATCGGAATTGCACCCATCGATATCTCTGTCGCTGTCCTTGTTTTCTTCGTCGTGTTGACAACATCCGGATATGTGTCCCTCGGCTCCATTCTCGCGGCCATATCATTGCCCGCGACGATCTTTCTGCGGTTCAACGTCTTTCATGCCGATATTCCAGGATATAACACACTCATCGTGTTCTGTTCCCTGATTGCTGTTCTGTTGATTTTCACCCATCGCTCCAACATCAAACGCTTATTGCACGGCCAGGAAAACCGGTTTGAAAAAATCCGGATCTTTTCCAGGAGAACACGATGAACATACTCCATCAGGTTGTTAACATTGTGCCCTTAACTTGATCGCGTGGAGCTGCCATGAACATTGCCGTACTTGGCGCCGGAAGCTGGGGTACCACCCTTGCCGCCATACTCGCAACTCGCGGACACACCGTGACGCTGTGGGGCTTTGTCCCGGAAGACATTCAGGCCATCAGGGCGACGGGTAAAAACAGCCGGTACCTTCCCGACCTGGTCTTACCCGAGAATCTCGAATTGACAACAGACCTGGAAACGGCGCTGCTGGATCGGCAGATGGTCGTGCTCGCCACACCGGCCCAATACTTGCGCCACGTACTCGAGCGAATCCCCCCGGGGAATTTTCGGGACATGGTTGTCGTTAATGTTGCCAAGGGCATCGAACGAGGCACCCTGCTGCGCATGTCCGAAATGGTTATCGATATGAGGGATGACATCACGTTGGACAGGTACGCATGCCTGAGCGGCCCCAGCCATGCCGAGGAAGTCAGTCGGAAAGTTCCGACGACCGTCGTGGCGGCGTCGTCCAGCGAGGAAACCGCCCTCGTCATCCAACGCGCGTTCATGACCGATTACTTCCGCATTTACACCAGTAACGATTTGACCGGTGTCGAGTTGGGAGGAGCGCTGAAAAACGTTATCGCCATCGGGGCCGGGATATGCAACGGCGTCGGATTCGGCGACAACACCCTGGCCGCACTCATTACACGCGGCATCGCGGAAATGAGGCGCCTGGGCGTGGCCCTGGGAGCACGGCCGGAAACTTTTGCGGGACTTTCGGGACTGGGTGATCTGATCGTAACCTGCATGAGTCGCCACAGTCGAAACCGCTACGTGGGGGAGCAGATTGGAAAAGGAAAGAAACTGAGCGATATCGTTAACGACATGACCATGGTTGCCGAAGGCGTGGAAACCACACGTTCGGTATTTGAACTGGCTCAGCGTACGGGCGTGGAAATGCCCATTTCTCACAAAGTGCACGAGATATTGTTCGAGGATAAAGAGCCGTTTTTAGCCACACGCGAGTTGATGACCCGGGAAGCGCGCGTCGAAAACTGGGGGTAGAACGGAATGGAAGCAGAAGTATTTCAACTCAACATGGACCGTTACAAGGTCCTGGCGCATCTTGGTAACGGCGCATCGGGCGTGACGTATCGCGTTTACGACTCCGTTGCGGATGAGGAGCGCGCGCTCAAACTGTTATCCTTTCCTTCCGAGGTTGGTACTGAAGCTCTCAAGCAAGAATTTCTCCACCTCGCGGCCCTGCGTCACGAGGGACTGGTACGTGTGCACGATTTCGGTTTTACCGATGCGGGGGAAGCGTATTTCACCATGGATTTCGTCGATGGTGAACCAATAACACGTGCATTATACGAGCGTAACAATTCCTTCGATCACCCGGCATTTTATCAAACGGTGCTGCGCATCCTCGAGGCGCTGGAATTCATTCACCGGCACAACATTCTCCACGGCGACATTAAGCCTGAGAACATCCTTATCCGGAAAAACGGGGAGGCCCTCGAACCGGTATTGGTCGATTTCGGACTCGCCGTTGCATCCGATACGGAAGCATCCGGCATCAGCGGAACCCTGGATTACCTCGCGCCCGAGGTGATAACCGGCGCCCGCCGCGATGCCAGGTCCGACTTGTACGCACTTGGAGCAACCCTCTATCACGTCCTGGGGGGGCGTCCCCCCTTTACGGAGGAAAGCCCGGCGGACTTGCTCCGCGCCCACCTGGAAAAGACACCGCCGCCTCTCTCCTCTCTCGATCCAAAGCTTGAAACCGACCTGAGCGGTTTCATTCACACATTGTTGGAAAAGGAACCCGGGCGGCGATTTTATTCCGCATACGAAGCGGGTAAAAACCTCGCCGACATTGCGGACCTTCCGTTTGAATTCGATCAACCCGACAAAAGGGCGCCTCGCTTTTCCGCTTCCCTGATCGGCCGGGGAACGGAATTACACCGCTTATTGGAATGGGCGGAACAATCCGAAACCGAGGCGCGAATGATCTTGCTTCACGGCCCGGAAGGCGTTGGAAAATCCCGCCTGCTGAGCGATCTTCGCAACCACCTCCTCGTGCGCGGCGCGCGTGTGCGATCGGCTTCTTGCAGGCTCGGAAACGAGGCCCTTGCCCCCGTCAAAAAAGTCGCACGTCAGATCGTGGCCGAAGTGGGCAGGAACCACGCTGCCATTCTGCCCCTCGCGCCAGTCCTTCATTCCCTTTTTCCCGACCTGTGGACGGACGTGGAAGAACCACCCGATCTCGGGGCGGAAGGAAACAGGTTGCGCCTCTTCCATGCCCTTGCCCTCACCATCTGCTTGGATGATACTGTACCATCCGCCATCATATTCGACAGCCTGGAAAACGCCGACGCAGTCACGAAGGAGTTCTGGGCATACCTGGCGTCGTTTTTACAAGCAGCGCCACGGGTCAACCTCATCATTCTCGGTAGTTCCCGAACCGACTTGGAAGGAACGTGCGAACACATTGCGATCGCCCCCCTCAACCGCGGCGACACGCGCACTCTCATCATGGAGCTTCTGGGCACGAAGGTCTCGGAGTCGTTTACCCAGGCGATATTCAAGCAAACCCGTGGTAATCCCCGCTTCATTATCGAACTGCTTGAATATTGCGTGGAGAAAAGCATCATTACCCGTGACAACGAAGGCTGGCACGTACATGAACGGGAAAACCTGACGGGGTTGTTCCCCTCCAGCCTCGTCG
>JAJRXL010000511.1 GCA_024276335.1 Bacteroidota bacterium | reverse complement strand
TGTGAAGTAGTGAATGTCATCGCGGCGTACGATCACTGGGTTGCGTTCGGCTTGCTGGGCTTCATAGGAGGCCGGATGATCTTCAGCTCGATGTCGGGAGAAACGGAGCGGTTCGGGAGCGACATGACGCGAGGATGGATGCTCGTGGGGCTGTCGCTGGCAACCAGCATGGATGCGTTGGCCGTGGGATTCAGCCTTGCCCTCGCTCATACGGAAATACTCGCCCCCGCGCTTATCATCGGCGTGGTCGCGAGCGGCATGACCGTGATCGGTATGCGCCTGGGCGGACGTTTGTCGAAAATTATAGGCAGGAAAATGGAACTCGCCGGCGGCTTGATACTGCTTTTCATCGGCGTCCGCATCGTGCTGGTGCACATGGGTGTGTGGGGCTGAATTCCGCAAGGAGGAATGCAGCCCGTGTTCGTTCCATTCATAAGAGGACTTCCAAAAACTCCGTTCATTTGTTGTCGTTGCGAATCCGCCGGAGGCGGATGAAGCAATCTCGTCGGAATACGCAGATTGCTTTCCCGCCTCGGAGCGGCCTCTACGTGGAAGAGACCACTTCGTGGCGGACTTTGTCCTCGAAATGACCGGTTTTAGAGGTCTCCATAAATAATTCAGTCTTGCATGTTCCGACACAGATACGTACATAGTGAAAAAGGAGCACAATCATGAAACACGGATCATACCATCTCCACCGACGTGATTTCCTCCGATATATTACCGCGGCGGGAGCCACGACGCTGATGCCCGGACACATCCTTGAATCCGCCGAACCGCCTGGCGTTCTTTTCGCAGATAAACCGGCCACGAATATTGGCGATGCTCTCAAGGTGCCGCGCACGACCGACTCCATGCCGGGAAGGTATCCCGGCCGGGTGATCGAAGCGTACCACGGTAAGGCGGTTGTGAACGGTAAGCCGGATTTATCCGCGGTTCAGTCCATGGTGGAACGGTGTATGCTGGAACTGACAGGCGCGCCGTCGCTGAAGGAAGCCTGGCTGCAGTTCGTGGCGCCGCAGGATATCATCGGACTCAAGGTCAATCCCGTGGCGGGAAAGCTGCTGTCGACCAGCCTGGAGATCGTGAAAGCGGTCGTTGCTCAACTCGAGGCGGCGGGCATTCCCCGGAAGAACCTGGTCATCTGGGATCGACGGGAATTCGAAATGCACGAGGTGGGATTCACGCGGGAGAATTTCCCCGGCATCCGTATCACCGGGCCGGAATGTAAGGACGAGAACGGATCGTTCTATAATGCCGAGAGCAAGCTGTACGGCGAAACCCGGATCGACAAGGACTGGTATTTCTGGGCGGACTGCGAGGATTCATACGACGAAGAAACGCTGCCCTACATGATCAACGAGGGCAAGTATTCCTATTTCAGCAAGGTCGTGACCGGCGAAGTCACGAAGATCATCAACATCCCCATCCTGAAAAACGCGGGACCCACGGTGACGCTCTGCCTGAAGAATCTTGCCTATGGCTCCATCACCAATACCGCCCGGCTTCACAAGCAGTTGTGGAGCGAAACCACGGCCCAGGTCCCGTGCTTTCCTCCCCTGCGGGACAAGGTTGTTCTCAACATCGTGGACTGCGTCATCGGATGCTACCAGGGGGGACCGGGTGCCAACCCGCGGTTTATCACCGCGTTCAACACTATTCTTGCCGGGACCGATCCGGTGGCGGTGGACCGCGTGGGCTACGATATCGTGATCAAGAAACGGTTCGATGAGCAGGTGCAGAAGAAGGAATCGCCGAGGGCCCTGGTGTTCGCGAACCTGGCGGAGAGCTATAAACTGGGTGTCGCGGCCCTGGATAAAATCGAGCGCTCCAGGCTTGTTCTCGGGTAGAGGAGGCGGGGAATCGGCATGAAAGCGCCCGGATTACTGGTCGTATTGTTCCTGGCCGAAATCGCTGTCTCCACCGGCCAGGAAGCCTTTCCCGTTCTGACGGGCGATGATGTGCCTGGATGGAAAACGATCGAGGTAAAAAGATTTCAAGGTAAACAGTTGTTCGGGTACATGAACGGCGGCGCGGAGTTGTACCACGAATTCGGATTCATCGAGCTTTCCGTGCAAACCGGCAAGATTGGAGGG
>JAJRXL010000510.1 GCA_024276335.1 Bacteroidota bacterium | reverse complement strand
GCAAGGGTGCTATCGAAATTTTTCTCACAGACAATAGCGGCAGGCACGCTGTCCGCCACGGGCGCTTCGATTCGTTGCGGCGGTTATCCACCACAGTCGCTGTCTTGGTTTCTGCCTGGCTGGCGCTTGCCTGCGTTTCCCTCCACGCGCAGGAAACCTCGGGCGGAATGCCCCTCAAGTTCTCACTGACCTTTTCCGCCACCGACTCGATCATGGTCCTGGCCGCCACGTTCATCGAGCCGGGATCGGCGCGGTTCATCGTCGATTCCACGCTCGAGTTCCAAAAGGGACGCGACTACATCCTCGATCACGGGAAAGGCGTTCTGTACCTTCTCCCGGCCGGCCGCCGGGAATTGGACACCACGCGAACGACCCATCACCTGGTGTACACCGTGGTCGGCGTTCCCCGCCTGTTCCGCGACAAGTACTTCCATCGCGAGTTGATCGTCCGCAGCGACACCACGCTCGGCGATTCGGTGCAGGTCGCGAGTACGCCGGCCCTGGACATGCCATCCATCTTCGGTCCCAACATCCGGAAGAGCGGTTCCATCGTGCGGGGGTTCACCATCGGCTCCAACCGCGACATGACACTGAATTCCGGGTTCCGCATGCAGTTCAGCGGAAAACTTGCCGAAAACGTGGACATCGTGGCCGCGCTCACGGACGAGAACACCCCCATCCAACCGGAGGGCAATACACAGACCCTCCAGGAGATCGACCGGGTATTCGTAAACATCAAGAGCCCGAACTTCGGCGCGACATTCGGGGATTTTTTCTTTACGGTCGGCGGAACGGAATTCGGCCGGTATTCCCGCAAGCTCAAGGGGGCCATGGGAGGAGGTCAGTTCGAGAACATGGATTTCCAGGTGTCCGGGGCGGTGCTGAAGGGCACGTACTATACCAATAAGTTCAACGGCCAGGACGGCGTCCAGGGGCCGTACCGCCTCACAGGCAAGAACGGCGAGCAACTCATCCTCGTCATCGCGGGCAGTGAAAAGGTGTACATCGACGGCGTGCGCATGACGCGGGGCGAGCAAAACGACTACATCATCGAGTACGCCAGCGGTGAGATTACCTTCACACCCACCCGGCTGATCACCAGCAACTCCCGTATCACCGTGGATTTCGAGTACGCCGATCGCCGGTATTCCCGGAGCTTCTTCGGAACCAGGGGCAGCGGCTCGCTTTTCGATGGAAACCTCTCGGTAAAGGCTTCCTATCTCCGGGAAGCGGAGGACCCGGATTCCCCCATCGATCTCTCGCTCAGCGAGGAGGACAAGGAACTTCTCCGGAACGCGGGCGACGATCCCATGAAGGCTTCCCGCAACGGCGTGACGCTCGTGGGACGCGATTCACTCGGCAACCCACTGGGACGGTACGTGAAGGTGGACACGCTGATCAACGGGGAACCCTTCGTCTTCTACCGGTTCGACCCGGACAGCCCCGACCGCATTTACAACGTGTACTTCTCGGTAGTCGGCCAAGGCAAGGGGGACTACGTGCGCGAAACCCTCGGGCGGTTCAGGTTCGTGGGCAAAGCCATGGGCTCCTATCTCCCCATCCGCCTCCTGCCCCTGCCACGTCTGTCCCAACTCGTTGACCTCGCCGTTACCGCCTCCCCGACCAAGGACGTGAACTTTACAGTCGAGGGCGCGCTGAGTAACACCGACTTCAACCGGTTTTCCGATCTCGATTCCGGCGACGACAACGGGACAGCGTGGAAAGCTGAACTGACCTGGAAACCGAAGGCGATTTCCCTCTTCGGCGCGGAGGTCGGCGACCTGGACGTGCAGTTGATGGCACGCACCATCGAGGCGCGCTTCAACCCTATCGACAGGATCAACGAGATTGAGTTCAACCGGAACTGGAACCTGCAGAGCGCCACTCGCGCCCGCGAGGTCCTGAGGGAAGCGCGGATCGGGTACCATCCCACCGACGCCATCACCGTTTCCGGTCACGCGGGCAGTATCGATCGAGGCGGTTACAACACCGTGCGGATTGGCGGTTCCCTGCTCGCCACCGACGATTCGCTTCCCAAAATCGATTATACGGTGGACCGTCTCAGCGGCAGCGATCCGGTTTCAAGCGCCGCCAGTACATGGTTCAAGCAGAAAGGCACCGCGTCGTACCGCATGGGGATGTTTATACCTCGCCTCTTTCTCGAAAACGAGCGCCGGGAGGAATCCGCGGGCGATACGCTCACACCCGGCAGTTTCTATTTCATGGACGTGCAGCCGGGAATCGAAATGCGCGGCCTCGGGCCCGTATCACTTTCCGCCGACCTGGGATGGCGAACGGAGGACGAGTGGTACGGCGGCGCTTTGCGGCATGCTTCCGACGCGTTCCAGCAGAAGTACGGCCTGCGCCTCGATCGATGGCACGACTTCCGCACGAACCTGAGCGTCACCGTCCGGGACAAGAAGTACACCGAGGAGTTCCGGCGCCAGGGACGCGGCGATTACCAGACCATCCTGGGCAGGTGGCAGTCGAATTACCAGCCGTTCAAGCGCGGGATCGACCTCGACCTCTACTACCAGGTGGCGACCGAGCGCACCGCTCGCAAGGAAGTGGTATTCCTGCGCGTGGAAAAAGGTACGGGAACCTACAAGTTCCTGGGGGATCTCAACAACAACGGCATTTCCGAGGAGAACGAATTCGAGCGCACGCTGTACGACGGCGACTTTATACGTTACGTGGTCCCCACGGAACAGCTCTTTCCCACCATTGACCTGAAAACGAATACCCGCCTGCGTGTCAAGCCACGGCTTTTCCTGACAGGGCGCGACTTCTGGTCGCGCATTCTCGCCAGCCTTGCCCTTGAAACCCAGACCAGGCTGGAAGAGAAAAGCACCGACGAAACCCCGAGCAACGTGTACCTGATGCGCCTCGGTACTTTTCTT
>JAJRXL010000509.1 GCA_024276335.1 Bacteroidota bacterium | reverse complement strand
GTGCTGGGCAAGGAAGTGGCGAAGATCGAGGAAGGACGCCTTGACGCCGGAACGTACCACCGGCTGTTCAAGGCGGGAAACCTTCCCGGGGGCGTGTATTACTACCGCCTGGAAGCGGACGGAACCACGATGACAAAGAAAATGCTCCTGGTGAAATAGCGGGAGCACGTTGAAAGGGAGAGGCGGGGATTCGGCGTCGGGAGACGCCTCCTACATCATCTTCATCATAGAACACTGACGACGGCAGATCAATGCTAAATGCTTGATGCTAAATTCTAAATGAATTTGTGAATTGACGAATTTGCGGATTGGCGAATTAACGAATTGCACGCGGTCCATTAGAACTTGTAGGAGAGATTTTCCTGCCCCGCTTTTTGGGTTTAACCCCGTTCTTCGGGCCTAATCCTGAATTAGCGGATTAGCAAATTGAACTCAAGCCACGAGCACGACCTACAAATAGCGCAAATCTCAAATCCACCTCCTCTGCGTTCTTTGCGCCTTCTTTGCGTCCTTTGTGGTTATCAAAAGTCCTGGATTCCCGCTTTCGCCACGTAGTGGCCCCTTATGGGGCGGGAATGATGTCAATCGTTGACGTAATGTCAAGTACCACGAGACCTTCTCCTTGTCTCCCCGATCTCCTTGTCCCCTTGTCACAAATCATCCCCCTCCAGAAAACAATCCAAAATCGAAAATCCAGAATCGAAAATCGTATCTTCTCCTTGTCCCAAACCGGCGCCGGGAGGTGTCTCGTGCTTTCGTGCACGCGGGATATGCTTTTACGTCCAAACGACCCTTCAGCCTACCGCCTGCACCTGCGCGAAATACTTTCTTCGAAAGAACAACGCGAGGTTCACCAGGCTTATCAGCACGGGCACCTCGACCAGTGGCCCGATGACCGCGGCGAAGGCTTCACCGGAGTTGATACCGAACACTGCGACCGCCACGGCAATAGCCAGCTCAAAATTGTTGCTCGCGGCCGTGAACGACAGTGTCGCGGTTATTGAATATCCTGCGCCCGCTTTTCGTCCCATGAAAAAAGACACAAGAAACATGATCACGAAATAGAGCACGAGCGGAATGGCGATCCTGATCACGTCAAGAGGAATCCGCACAATGAATTCGCCCTTCAACGAGAACATCACGATGATGGTGAAGAGAAGGGCAACCATTGTGATCGGACTGATCGCGGGTATGAATACGCTCTCGTACCATTCCCTTCCTTTGAGCCTGAGCAGGACGAACCGAGTCAGTATGCCGCCGAAAAAGGGAACTCCCAGGTAAATCAACACGCTTTCCGCAATCTGGCCGATAGTGATATCGATCGCGAAGGATTTCAGACCGAGCCACGACGGAAGCACGGTGAGAAAAACATAGGCGTACACGGAAAAGAACAGCACCTGGAACAGCGAATTCAGGGCCACCAAACCCGCGGCGTATTCCGTATCGCCCTCGGCCAGCTCGTTCCACACGATGACCATTGCGATGCAGCGCGCCAGGCCGATCAGGATCAGCCCGGCCATGTAATGGGGCATATCTTGCAGGAAAATTATAGCCAGGAAAAACATCAGGACGGGACCGATGATCCAGTTCTGCACCAGGGACAGGGCGAGTACACGGACGTTCTTGAAGACGTCAACCAGCTCTTCGTAGCGAACCTTGGCCAGGGGCGGGTACATCATCAGTATCAACCCGAAGGCAATGGGAATATTGGTCGTACCTGATTGAAACCCGTTCCAGAAATCGGCGACG
>JAJRXL010000508.1 GCA_024276335.1 Bacteroidota bacterium | reverse complement strand
GGCATTACTTCTTCTTGCCATCCAAATGTCATCTCCCTGGTCAATCCCGCCGGGTGCGGGGCGCTTGCTTGTAAACAGCATCAACTGCCCGTCGTAGGAAACGAACGGGCTGTAATCATCGTACGGGGAGTTGACCTTCGAACCAAGGTTTTCCAGTTCCACCTGGGGAAAATTCCGGATGCTTTCGTTGGATGATCCACATCCACCCGCGAATACCGACACCAGAATTCCCAGCATCGCAAAGCTCAAGCGGCAGTTAAAAGTTAATCGTTTCATGAATCGTCGTGGTTTCATTTCAAGACAAATTTTATCACCCCGACGGCACGGAGTGTATTCACTTCCCAGCCATCCACATTTGAAATCCCGGTTACTGGCATCGTGTAACTGACTTCCGGGGAAAACACGACCGTCCTGCTCAACCAGAGGTCGTAGCCGAGGCCAACCCTGATATCTATACGAACGGGGTTGACATCCGGGATGTCCGTCCAGTCCTCGATCACGCTTTCATCGGTCTGCGTGCTCACGAACACGTAATCGGGATTCAGATGCCGGAGACGGTACTGGTATTGCGCGCGTGCCGTGATGCCCACGGCAGGACCTGCCATGAGATACAACCTGCCGTATGGCGAAAATTGCAACATGGGATTGAAAACGATGTAGGTCAAGCGCACATCACCGACTCTCTCATAATCGAGCGGAACTCTGGTGCCGTCATCCATCAAGGTAGTGTCATTTTCCAGGATATTCGAGTATTGTCCCTGCATATCGTCGTAGAGCACTTTGAGCGAGACGGAAAACCGGCGCGACAAGCGGCGCCATATTTCACCCCCGAATACCGCCCCCCGCCCGGAGCCATCGGAGAATGAGCATTGACAGAGCTGCGTGGTAAACGCACCCGGATGTCGGTTGAAGTTCATTCCACCCTCGATGCCAACCATCCATTCAACCGGTGGTGGACCGAGAACGTCGGGAGTTGGTTCCGGCGTCATGGCAAGCTGGGCGCGGAATTGCGAGTACAGGAAAGCAGGAAGGAAAAACAGCAGGAAAGTGGCGGTAATTTTCATCTGGATTTCAAACAGTGGATGAAAACACAGGTAGTGGAATTCAATCTATGCTTTTTCTCACGGAGCAGAGCGTGCCGTAGTGTCGGTATTTTTACGGAATTAATCAAGCCATCTTCAGATATACCTGTTCTTCCGGGCAACGGCGCGAAGCTCGTCCCGGAACTTGGGGTGCGCAATCTGGATCAACTGGGTGACCCGTTCCCGGATGGTCTTGCCGAACAGCGAAGCGATACCGTACTCCGTGACGATGTAATGAACATCCGCCCGCGTGGTCGTCACACCCGAACCTACGGCCAGGAAGGGTACGATGCGCGAGACCTCCCCGTTCTTCGCCGTCGAGGGCAGGGCGATAATGGGCTTGCCTCCCTCCGACCTGGCGGATCCACGGATGAAATCCACCTGGCCGCCGAATCCGCTGTAGAACCTCGGGCCAAGCGAATCCGCGCATACCTGTCCCGTCAAATCCACGGACAGGGCGGAATTGATCGCCACCATCTTCCTGTTTTGCGAAATGATGAATGGATCGTTGACGTAGTGACTGGGATGGAATTCCACCACGGGATTGTTATCCAGAAAATCATAGAGCGGCCGCTGTCCCAATACGAATGAAGCCACCATCTTGCCCGGGTGAAGGCTCTTCCGTTCGTTTGTGATAACACCCATTTCAAACAGCTTGACCACACCGTCGGAAAACATCTCGGTGTGGATGCCCAGGTGGCGCTTGCCTTCCATGCTTCGCAGGGCAGCATCGGGAATGGCGCCGATACCCATTTGGAGCGTCGATTCGTCGTCCACCAGGTCCGCGATGTAGGCTCCGATCTTCTGGTACACCTCATACTCCGGCGACCCCGGGTCTTCGTCCACCTGTGGGAGTTCCTTCACGGGGACATCGACTTCGACCACATGGGAAATTTTGTTGACATGGATGAAACAATCGCCCAGAGCGCGCGGCATACGGGGATTCACCTGTGCGATAATGGTCTTGGCAACTTCGCATGCGGGCTTGGTCATTTCCACGCCGACACCAAAGCTGCAGAAGCCGTGCTCGTCGGGGGGCGAAACATGGATGAGCGCCACGTCCACGGGGATGATGCCCCGGTAAAAGAGCGACGCGATCTGGTGGAGATGCACCATGGTCACGTCGGCCTTTCCTTCATGCACCGCTTTCCGAACGTTGCCACCGATGAAGAGAGCGTTATGCCGGAAATGCGATTCCATCCCCTTCCCAACGTAACCCGCTTCTCCCACGGTCAGGATATGGTGGATGGTGACGTTGGTCAATTCGTCCTTGCGATCGATGAGCTGCCTGATGAGTACCTCGGGTACGGCACACCCCGGATGTACGTACACGTGGTCGCCGGAGGCAACGACCTGCATAGCCGTTTCGACATCAGTGAGACTTTTCTTGTATTTTTGCAACCAGTACATCTTCCAATCTCCTTCCGGCTACACGGTACCGTCGTCGGGTGACAGAGGCTGAACGGGAATATCCAGCATTTCTTCCAGGATGGGAGCAACGGGAACGCCTTCCATCAGGGCGATGCCCTTCGCGAGGTGCGGCATCACGCGCAACGCGCCGTGTACACCGACGGTAGCAACGGTCTTGACGAGGGGCAGAATCGCGTTGGTCAGGGCATACGTTGAACTTCGCGCCACCATGGACGGCATGTTTGGAACGCAGTAATGCAGCACCCCATGCTTGGTGAACACTGGATCGGTAATTGAAGTCGGGTACGTGGTTTCCACACATCCTCCCTCGTCGATTGAAATGTCCATGATGATCCCCCCTGCTTTCATGGTCTTGACCATGTCCTCGGTCACCATGTGATGGTCTTCCTCCTCGTCGATGGTGATGGCCCCGATGAACACGTCGGCGAAGGAAACACCGCGGCGGATGTTTTCCGGTGAAGCCACCACGGTAGTCGCGCGTTTCTCCAGCATGACGTCCGCGTGACGGAGCTTGGCCAGGTCCTTATCGAGAAGGATCACCTGTGCGCCCATCCCCAGTGCGGTGCGGGCGGCACTGCGGCCTGCCGATCCTGCGCCGAGAATCACCACTGCCGCGGGCGCCACGCCGGGCATTCCACCCAGCAGCAACCCTCGCCCTCCCTTATCGGTACACAGGTAGCGCGCGGATTCCACGATGGCGAGTTGCCCTGCGATCTCGCTCATCTGCGACAGGACGGAATGGTACCCGCCCGAATCCTCGATCAGTTCGAAGGCGATAGCGGTGATTTTCTTCCTCTCCAGCGCCCCGATGAAATCCCTCGTGGCAACGCCGAAGTGAAGGAACGACAATAAGACCTGCCCTTCATGCAGCAATGACAGTTCTTCGTCATCGGGTTGAATCACCTTGACGATCAAGTCGCTGCGTCCGATCACCTCTTCAGAGGAATAGGCGACGGCAGCGCCTGCTTCCTGGTAGGAATTGTTTGTGAACTTGGCCGCGGCGCCGGCATTCCGCTCCACAACCACGGTGTTTCCGGCCCGAACGAGACTTTCCACGGCGGCGGGAGTCAGGGCGACCCGCTCCTCGTTTTCAAATTTTTCTTTGAGAATCCCGATGTTCATGAGTTCCCCCGGTTTTCTGATTATCCAGATTCTGGTTTCTGAATGGCGCAGAGAATCATGCGCGGAAATCGCAGTGGCGCCACTCGCATACAAGTCGTTACAAGCGGATGCAATGCCGCTCCGCGCAACACGAATAGGCGGGGATGCGTTATCCACAGGAATGAGCGACTTTCGCTGAACATTCCTATCACGCGCTGGAAATCCGCCGACAGGCGTTGCAACCAGCCTCCTTTCGTTTTCCCGGAGAAATCCGAACTCGAGGTGGCCACGACCCAGCCGCCTGGTTGTACCACGAGCGTACTTTCGGACAGCAAGCGGTGAATAATAGAATCATCAGCAGTATTCATGAGGCTGCAACCGAACAGAAACGCTGCGGAGAATTGTTCTCTTCGGAACGGAAGCGCGTTGGCGTCGCCGCACACAAGAGGAAGACCAGCATGTCGTTCCCGCGCTTTTCTCAACCCGTTCAGGCTTATGTCCACGCCCGTCGTCTGCATGCCCAAGTTTGAAAACAACTCCGCGTAGAAGCCCGTGCCGCAACCGACGTCGAGAATTCGGCTCCCGGGACTTAACCGGAGTTTTTTCAACAACGTACGCAACATGGTCGACGAAAGCCCCCGGGAGTATCGACGGAAATCGCTTTCCTGGTAGAATGTATCATAGTACGAGCGCAGTTCCCGTGAACCGGATTCAGGCATTACCGGCCATCCAGGCAGCCGCCTGGTAGGTGTTCTGCATCAGCATGGCGATCGTCATGGGGCCGACTCCTCCCGGCACCGGCGTTATTGCCGAAGCGACGGGTTCAGCCGAAGCGAAATCGACGTCGCCGGCCAGGCGGTACCCTTTTTCCCTGGAGGGGTCCTCGACCCGGTTCACCCCTACGTCGATGACCACGCACCCGGGTTTGAGCATCGCGCCGGTTATTACCTCCGGCCTTCCCATTGCCGCGATCAGGACATCAGCCTGGCGCGTGTACACGGAAATGTTTTCGGCCCCGGTATGACACACGGTAACAATTGCGTTTGCGTGCGGCCGTTTCTGGAGCAGCATGTTCGCGATAGGCTTTCCCACGATGTTGCTGCGACCGACTACGACCACGTGCTTTCCCCGCAATTCCACGTTGGTCCGGATAAGCAATTCCTGGATTCCTGCCGGCGTACAGGGGCGCAAAGCAGGTACCCCGATGAGGAGTTTTCCCATGTTCACGGGATGGAACCCGTCCACGTCCTTGCGCGGCTCGATGGCTTCTATCACTGCGTTTTCGTCGATGTGCGAAGGCAACGGGAGTTGAACGAGGATACCATGGATAGCAGGATCGCGGTTCCAGTCGCTGATGGTATCCAGCACTTCGTCCTGCGCAACATCCTCGGCTTTTTCCAGGGTCACGGAATGAAAGCCCACTTTCTCGCAGGCCTTTCCTTTCATGCGCACGTACACCTGGGAGGCGGGATTTTCACCCACGAGCAAGAACGCCAGGCCGGGCGTTACGCCTTTTGTTTCTTTCAGGAGGCGGGTTTTTTCCGCGACTTCCTGCTTGATCGTTTCGGCAATAGCCTTTCCGTCAATGATTTTCGCCATGCGAATTAAACTCCGGGTAAACGAAACTTTCGATATGAATGGTCTTGCCGGTGGCGGCGTTCACCTTCAGGAATACGCCGCACATGTGGACGTCGTTGTTCGCGATTTCATACTTGTGGGGCGTCTGCATCATGAAGCGCTTGATGGCGATGTCTTTACGCATTCCCACTACGGAATCATACGGTCCGGTCATGCCCACGTCGGTGATGTACCCCGTGCCGCCGGGGAGAATACGCGCATCCGCCGTCTGCACGTGAGTATGCGTTCCGACTACCGCGCTGACCCTGCCGTCGAGATACCACCCCATGGCGATTTTCTCCGCCGTCGCCTCGGCATGCATGTCCACGAAAATGATACGCGCTTCTTCCCGCAGCCTGGTCACGATCCTGTCGGCGGCTTTGAACGGGCAATCGATGTCGAACATGAACACCCGCCCCTGGAGATTGACTACGCCGACTTTACCCGCCACGCCGGTATCAATCAGCGTGTAACCGTGACCCGCGTTTTCCTTCGGGTAATTTGCAGGACGCAGGAGGTTCGGGTTGCTGTCCAGGAGTTTGCGAATATGCCAGCGCTCCCAAACGTGATTGCCCGTGGTGACGACGTGCACTCCCAGGTCGAACAGGCGGCTGAGTTGCGCGGCGCTGATGCTCTTCCCGTCCATG
>JAJRXL010000507.1 GCA_024276335.1 Bacteroidota bacterium | reverse complement strand
CCGGCGAAGAAATCGGGGTTGAGGTAGCCCAATAGGAGATCGGCGTCGGTACAGGCCGGGCGCTCGCCGCCCTTGCCGTAGCAGGCAGGCCCCGGGTCGGCGCCCGCGCTCTGGGGACCCATGCGGAGCAAGCCGCCTTCATCGATCCAGCCGATGCTGCCTCCGCCCGCCCCGATGGTGACGATGCCGAGCATGGGCAAGGCGATGCGATAGCGGTTGATCTCGCCCTCGGTTTCGACCAAGGGAGAACCGTCGCGTACCAGGGCCGCGTCGAAGCTCGTTCCTCCCATGTCCACCGTTATACAGTCGTTGTGCCCGTGGATACGGGCGTACCCGAGCCCGGCCCGCGGGCCGGCGGCAGGACCGGAAAGAAGGGTTAGCGCGGCGTTTTCACGCGCGACTTCCGGTGCCATGACGCCGCCGTTGGACTGCATGATGAGAAGAATGCCGCGAAATCCGATCTCCTTCAAACGCAGACGCAGGTTGTCGAGGTAGGAGCTGAGGATGGGACCCACGTACGAATTCAGCACCGTGGTGCTGACCCGGTCATAAAACCGGATGGAAGGAAGGAGATCGGAAGACACGGTGAGATAGGCATCGGGCAATTCCTCTCGGATAATCGCTGCCGCCGCGCGCTCGTGCTCGGTGTTTGCAAAGGAATTCATGAAGCAAACGGCCACGGCCTCTACCTTTTCCTTCTGGAACAACTCGACGGCAGAGCGAACGTCTTCGACGGAGAGCGGCTGGATTTCCTCACCGCAGTAATTTACGCGCTCCCGGACGCCGATGCGCAGGTACCGCGGTGCCAGGGGAGGAACGTTCCGGTAGCGGTTGTTGTATTGCTCCTCGCGTATGCCCCGCCGCATTTCCAGAGCATCGCGCAATCCGTGCGTGGTCAAAAGACCCGTGCGGGCGCCGTTATTGGTCAGCGTGGCATTGGTCGTCACGGTGGTTCCGTGCACGATCGTGCTGATGTTTTGCGCCAGCTCGCCCAACGGCATGTCCATGCTGGCGGCGATTTCCTCCAGGCCGTTGATCAACCCGATGGAGGGGTCTTCCGGCGTGGAAAGCACCTTGAAGATGCGGGGTTCCTCTCCCTCGACGGCGACAAGGAAATCCGTGAAGGTGCCCCCGACATCGATTCCGATCTTAATGCTCATGAGACCTGTTCCACCACGTTTAACGACTCCGCGAATTCAACGCCCATTTTAAAAGCAGCGGTATTCGTTTCCGCCAGGTTCGGGGGCGCCAGCACCATGATAGTATCAATGAAATCCTGCGACGGGTAGGGAACAACCCCCGAGCCGAAGAGGCATCCCAGCATGACGACGTTCAGGGTCTTTAGTGAACCGGCGTCCTGGGCTATCTTCGTGGCGTCGAGTGGGAAAACTCGGAGGGTCGCTGCGCGCAGGCTTTTCTCCAGGGCGTGCAAGCCGGGATACTCGGAGGGCCCGCTTTCAAGCACGTAGTTCTGTGACAGCACGAACGGCACGATGGGAGCGGTGTTGACAAAAACGATGGTATCCGCCGAAACATACGGCAGGGCGCGGGCCGCTTCGACGGGTTCGCATCCAAGCACGACATCCGCTCCACCCCGCGGCAGCGCGGGACTGATACCGCTGTTCACGCACACGGTGGACTGGACAGCGCCGCCCCGCTGCGCCATGCCGTGCAACTGGGCGCTCAATACCTGGTCGCCTTTTCGCACGAAGTATTCGCTGAGAAGCCTGGCAGCGGTGATTACTCCTTGTCCACCCGTTCCCGCCAGCAAAATGCGCAGGAGGAAGTCTCCGTTCTTCGGATTGTCATGCATGTTCCCGTACCTCAACCTGGTGAATGGCATCACGATTACAAACGTATGCGCACAGGTCGCATCCGTCGCACATGGAGGCGTCGATGAAGTACACGCCGTCTTCAACCACGATCCCCGGGCAACCCAGGACCCGTACGCAGAGAGAACAGGCGTTGCATTTGTCCTGGTCGATGATGTAGGGCGCCCTGTTTCCGTCGGGTTCCACCCGTACACGGTGCACGGCACAGGGAGAGTTGCAGATGACCACGTTTACTCCCTTGCCGGATTTTGCTTTCTTGAAAGCATCGAGCGTCTGCGCCTCGTCGAACGGATCGACGGAGAACACTTCTTTCACGCCGAGACCCTTTACCGCATCCAGGAGAACGATCCCGCGATCCTTCTGCCCGTTGTTCGAAGAGTCGGGGTACTGACTGTCCCAGGCGGAAAAACTGGGCTGGAACCCCGTCATGGCGGTAATGTAATTGTTCAGGATCACTACCGTGATATCGTCGTTGGCCTGCACCGCGTTGGCCAGAGGCGGCAGGCCGCTGTGGAAAAACGTCGAGTCGCCGATGTAAGCCACGGTGCGTTTTCCGGTTGTGCGGGCAATGCCGCTGGCTTGGCTGATGCTGGATCCCATGCACAAAAGCACATCACACGAATGCAGCGGCTCGCCGTACCCCAGTGTGTAGCAGCCAATGTCGTTCACGTACACCGTGTTCTTGCCAAAAACCTTCCGCGCCAGGTAGAAGCTGGTGCGGTGCGGGCATCCCGAGCACAGCACCGGCGGACGCGGCGGCAGCTCCGGCAAGGCAACCTCCACGACTGTCCGCGGCTCCAGTTGCAGGAACTTGCGGATAGCGTCTTCCACCATGTCGGGATCGTACTCGAATTCCACCGGGAAATGCCCGCTGTTCTTGCCGTAGACGGGTATTGACCTGCCGTGCCGGAAGGCATTCAGGCTGACGATTTCCTCCACGTACGGGGTCAATTCCTCCACCACCAGCACCGATTCAACCGAGGCGAGGAATTCCGACAAGATAGTCTCGGGAATGGGATAGGCACCGATTTGCAGGAGGGAAACGCGATCGAACAGGCCGAGTTCATTCAGTATCTCCGAGGCGTACGCGTACCCCACGCCGCTGCCGATGACGCCCATCGTCCCGCTGCCGTGCCGGGGGAAAAAGTCGGACCGGCCCAGGAGTTCTTCCGCCAGGGCAAAGCGATCGATCAGTTCCCTGCGCATGCGCCGGGCGTTCACGGGAATGGGAACATACCGTGGCGGATTCTTGGTAAACCGGATCTCGTTACGCGTTTCCGAAAGCGGCCCGTATTCAACCATCCCGCTGGTGTGACATACACGGGTCGTGGGCCGCATGATAACCGGCAAGCGGGTTTTTTCCGAAAATTCGAACGCATAGCGGGTCATGCGGTACGCGTCGGCAGGCGTGGCCGGATCGAACACCGGGTAGTACAAAAACCGGCTGAAGTGGCGCTGATCCTGCTCGTTGGGACTGGTGATGGCCGAAGGATCACCGGCCGAAACGACGACCATGCCTCCTTCCACTCCCACGTAAGGCATGGTCGAGATGGGATCACCGGCGTAGTTCAACCCCAGGTGTTTCATGCTGCACATCGACCGGGCACCGGTCAGGCTGGCGGCGAAGGCCACTTCGACCGCGACTTTCTCGTTTATGGAATACTCGAACAACACGCCTGCGGGTTTGCTGATCTGGGCCAGGAGGTCGCCGACTTCAGAAGAAGGGGTGCCGGGGTAACAGGAAAAGAACTGCAATCCCGCTTCCAGGGCGCCTCGAACGATGGCGTGGTTTCCCAGCATGCAGACGGATGCTCCGGGCGCATCCTTTAGAACCGGGTGGGACATGGTGTACTCTCTATTGTTTCATTTCTGAAATTCGTTTTATGGGCTTTCTTTTTACAGACCCTGTCAGAAGCACGGTCTCTCAGGCAGTGTCAGCGATACCGGGAATCCCCTTGCAGGTTCGCCGATCGGATTTCATTCCGCCACACGAGGAACTGAAAACCGACCGGATCTATGGAAGTAATCTGGCGGCGGTATACGTCATGAGCCCCGTCGAGCGGTATTCTGGCAACAGTGTCCCGGGTGATGGAACCCCCCGGCACGCAGGTGCGTCGTGTGTTGGTCAGAGTATAGGTGCTTCGATACGAGAGGGGAAAGGTCTTATCCGCGTTCCCGCGCAAGTTCCCGCCGATGTGCGCGCCGGGTAACGGCAGCAATCGGAATCACTAGAGATTGAACGTGGGACGCATTTGCGTGGGTGATCATACGGCGGAACTCTTTCCAGGTGCTTGCCTTCTTTACTGCAAGGAATATAGCGATTCAGACGGATTGAGGCAATTATGTGCTATCAAGGAGAAGTACAAATTGAAATAGTTCAACCACGAACTGTTTGCAGATGGATGGCTGACGAGGACGACCCTTAGATGGAAATGCACCGTAGTTTTTCCACTCCTTCCTTCAGTGTTTCTTCTTTCTTGGCAAAACACAGGCGAAGCATGGTGCATCCTTCATCCGAGGCACCGTAAAAAGCCGAAGGCGGAATGACGGCCACACCGGGGTCGCGAACCAGCCGCATTGCGCAGGCCACGTCATCCTCCCCGATATCCGGCGGAATATCCACCATAACGAAATACGACCCCGCCGGTACGTGGGGACGAAATATCGTTTCCCTCAATCCTTCAAGGAGAAAATCGCGCTTGCGCTGGTACAACGCCCTTAATTCCGGCAAGTACGACTCGAGACGCCCGATGGCGTGGGCCATGGCGTGCTGCCCGGGCGTGTTGACGGCGAACGTGACGAACTGGTGCACTTTCTGTATGGCGGCGGTCAGAGGGGGTGAGGCGACGGCAAATCCCAGCTTCCAGCCGGTCATGCCGAACGTCTTTCCCATGGACGACACGGTGATTGTTCGCTCGCGCATACCGGGCAGTGTGGCAATGGGAACATGCACGGCATCGGCGTAAGTGAGAAACTCGTACACTTCGTCGCTCAGCACCAGGAAATCGAACCGGCGGGCGAGACCGGCGATGAAGTCGAGCTCTTCCCGCGAATACACCTTGCCGGTGGGATTGTGCGGATTGTTCAGGATGAGCATCCGCGTGCGCTCCGAGACGAGGCGTTCAAGCTCATCGGGATCGAAACGAAAATCCGGTTTCTTCAGTGTTACGTACCTGGGTATTCCGCCCGCAAGAATGGTGTTGGCCTGGTGTGAATCGTAGAACGGCTCGAACATAACGACCTCGTCGCCTTCGTCAATCAACGCCAGCATCGTGGAGAACAAAGCTTCGGTGGCGCCTGCCGTTACCGTGATCTCGGTCTGCGGGTCCCAGTCCAGGTCGTAATACTTCTTTTGGTACCCCGCAATCGCCCGGCGAAAGGCGCGGACACCGTTCATAGGAGCATACTGGTTCTTCCCCGCCTTCATCGCCCCGAAAGCTTCCTCCATGATCCAGTCCGGTCCGTCGAAATCCGGGAACCCCTGTCCGAGATTGACGGCATGATGTTCGGCGGCAAGCCGGCTCATGGTGGAAAAAATCGTGGTGGGCAGGGAGGAGATTCTCCCCGCGGCAACCTGTTTACTCATGGAAAGTCCTCGTATATCGTTCTACTTCTTCGGCCGGGTGCGCCGTTTTCATCTGAAAGGTACGACATGGCCGGGAAAATCCGTCAATTCGGAGATCCACCGACCAATCGATCCCACCAGGCACGGTATTCGATCTCCAATTGTTATATTGATGTTCCGGTTCAATTATCGGCCACACTACAGAATCGATTACTTCAAGAAGGTATATACAATGAATCGATATACAATCATCCTGTTGCCGCTTGTCGCGGTGTTCCTTGTTTCCTCATCCCCATTCTCGTTCTCCCAGGGAGTTTCGGTGGAACTCGTCCAGGCCTTTCCCGGTCTGAGGTTCACCCGCCCGGTGGATTTCCAGTCCCCGCGCGACGGTACGTCAAGGTTGTTCGTTGTGGAGCAGGCGGGAAAGATTCTCGTCTTTCCGAACAACCCCGACGCGTCAACGGCC
Organism: Bacteroidota bacterium; assembly: GCA_024276335.1. Classification (GTDB taxonomy): domain Bacteria; phylum Bacteroidota; class Ignavibacteria; order SZUA-365; family JAADGX01; genus JAADGX01. Next base: position 3,686 of record JAJRXL010000507.1, on the reverse strand, counting down.
AAGGTCTTTCTCGACATCCAGCAACGCGTTAACTCGCGGGGCAACGAGGAAGGACTCCTGGGGCTGGCGTTCCATCCCCGGTTCGCGGAGAATAAAATGTTTTTCGTCAACTACACCGCCTCCAACCCGAAACGAACGGTAGTATCGCGGTTCCGCGTGAGCGGCAATGATCCGGACCAGGCCGACCCCGCCAGCGAGGAGGTCATCATAACCATACCCCAGCCGTATTCCAACCATAACGGCGGCCAGATCCAATTCGGTCCAGATGGATTCCTGTACATCGGCATGGGCGACGGGGGCTCCGGCGGCGATCCCCAGGGCCACGGCCAGAACCGGAAGACCCTGCTGGGAGCAATGCTGCGTATCGATGTGGACAGGAAGGCCTCCGGGCTCAACTATGCCGTTCCTCCAAGCAACCCGTACGCCGGAAACGCCGAGGGCCGGCGGGAAGAAATCTTCGCTTACGGTTTGCGCAACCCCTGGCGGTTCAGCTTCGATCCGGTCACCGGTGTTCTCTGGTGCGCTGATGTCGGGCAAAACAAAATCGAGGAGATCGATATCATAGAAAAGGGCAAGAACTACGGATGGAACATCATGGAGGGAAACAGTTGCTACGGGAATCCCGGCTGCGACACCACCGGCCTCACGCCCCCCATCAAGGAATACACTCACACCCTGGGACGCTCCATCACCGGCGGATACGTGTACAGGGGCGCGGCGGTGCCGGAACTGAACGGCGCTTACATCTACGCGGACTTCGTCAGTGGCCGACTCTGGAGCCTGAGGTACGAAAACGGCAAGGTGACCGAGGACGAGCAATTGCTGAACACGCCGTTCAACATCTCTTCGTTCGGCGTGGACGAAAACAACGAGCTGTACATCCTGGCGTTCAACGGGCGGATTTACCGGTTCAAGCCAACTACGACGGGGGTGGAAGGGCGTTCCAGCCTTCCCGCTCCCTCCAAGCCGGAAATCAGCGCCGTCTTTCCGAACCCGGTGGCCGGGGGAAAGGGCTTCGAGGTCGTCGTACGACTGAAAGAAACCGAAACCCTGCGCCTTGAGCTTCGCGACACGCTTGGGCGGCGGTTGTTCAGAACGCCCGCGCGGGAATATCATCCCGGAACGCACCGCACACGAATTCCGGCCTCGCACCTGCCACGGGGCACATACTTCCTGACCCTGTCTTCCGGCGCGGATGCATCGACACGCATCGTGCGGATGCAATAGGAAAGGGCGTTTCAGGGGCGCCCAAGCTTCACCATCTTGCCCACGACGCTGTTGCGGCCGCTCGTGACTTTATAGAAATATACACCTGGTTCTACGGGAATTTCGTCGTCGTTTTTTCCATCCCACCTGATGGAATTCCTGCCTCGTCGGGCATTCGTTATGACAAATGATTTCACCAGTCTTCCGGTCATGTTGAAAACAGAAACGATAGCTTCCTGCCGTCCTTCCTGCAGCCACGAAATGACCGTGTTTGTTGAAAACGGGTTCGGGTAATTCTGTAGGATTTTGAATCGTTTCCACATCGATGTCCCGCTTTGACCCACGCCCGTCACCAGAAGTGAATCAATATTCTGATACCACACGCCGAATTTTCCTGTTGCGACGTAAATGTTATTGTTCAGAATCGCCACGTCCCTGATGTCTCTATCCGTCAGGTCATTTGTAACATCGAACCATGTTTTCCCAGTATCGTTTGAAACGAACAGACCCTTTTCCGTACATGCAAACACGTGCGACTTGTACGGTACAAGATTTTGCACCCGAAAAGTGATGTCCTTGCTTCGCGTCCAGTGATCGCCATGATCACTTGACAGGAACACGCCTTCTTTGCTACTAGCGAAAAAGATGTTGCCCATCGAACGTACTTCATAAATGAGGTGCCTATTTTTCTCATCCCATGTATTCCCGTTATCCGAAGACCTGAGAAGCGTATAGCCTAAATTAATACGTCCGGAAAGAAAAATGTATTTATCGACAATTGATACCGAATAACCATGATCATCTCGCTGATAATTGATTATAAACCGGTATTTCACATCCCATGTTTTACCACTATCATTTGAAATAAAAAGATCGTGATTTTCCAGGATGCAGATTCTATTTCCATCAACCGCAACATCTATAAAATTCTTATAGTACCGATCATCGAATATCTTCTCCAGGTACTTGTTCTCGAATGAGTACTTATACGCCCCGTTACCCGTGGCAAAGAAAAACGTATTGTCAACATAAACCATCTTGTGTATATCGTTAACCCGGAACGGGATGTCCTTCTCCGACCATTCCGAGTAACCATCGGATTTTCTGACACCCAATCCGCTCACAAGAGCAAATATTTCGTTATTCACGATAAACAGTGACTTGACCTCTGTGACCGGTAGATGAAGACTATCCCATGTGCTCCTTGTGAAATCATACATGTAAAGACCATTATCAGCGCCAACGTACATTGAATCTCCTTTTAAAACCACATCGTGTATCAATGGAAAGGTATCGTCAGGATCAAAGCTCCACCAGTGTTTGCCGAGGTCCGTCGAGAAATAGAGATTTCGCGCTTCGTTGTGATCGGGTATGACGTTTATGTAGATATCAAAATTATCCCTGATAATGATGGGATATATCGGTCCGCCTATTGCTCTATTTGGGCCTATCGGTCCCCAGTATTCTCCATTATCATAGGAGCGATACAGCACACCATCTCCATTCGAAGCCAGCATTATTGAGTCCTTAAGGGCCATGGATATGATTCCATTATTCGCCATCCCATAGTTCAAAACAGTCCAGTTTTTTCCCTCGTCTGTCGTCCGACAAACCCCTTTCCACGAACTCGCGTACAAGACGGAATCCTGCGCCACAACAGATTGGGCGTTAAACGCCGGCGGGCTGTCGATCGACCTCCATGTCATACCGTTATCACGGGAATAGTAGATATTCGGATACGTCAGAACATACAAAATCGAATCGTGGTCGATGATATTCCTGATATTATATTTTGAAAGATGGATAATATCCCATGTCAGTCCCATATTCGTTGAAATATCAAGTCCAGTAGCATCACTATGACGATTTATTGTTATAACTAAAATATTTCTTCCACTCAGCACGACCTTTTTTGCTCCTCCGTGGAGACCTTTTGAAATAATCCGCCATTGTTTGCCCCGGTCGGAAGTCCAGTATATATAGTCATTCGATGGAACAGCAATGACGTTCGATCCGTTTACATCGAATGATGTCACCTTACCGCCGTAAAGCCCTTTCGTAAGCACCCATTGTGCCTCGGAAGTCCTCACACATAGAATGACCATCACCGTAAGGACAAGCCAAAAGAGACCGGTAAACCTATACATTGCAATCCTCCCACGACTTAACTGGACAAGTTTTCATCTCATGAATAGAAACATCTTGTCTTCCACTCCTGATTGGAAGCTCAGCCTGAACATGTAGAAGCCAGAGGCGACACCAGGAAGACGAACCGGAACACTATGCGCCTCCGAATCTTCAACTTTCCCATCGAAAATCACCTTCACTCTCCTCCCCAGAACATCCAGAACCACAAGTCGCATTGGTCCTGAATATCCCTCCGGTACTGTAAATTTTACCATCGTGACCGCGCTTCCGGATGGCGACCCGGGGCCAAACGGATTGGGATAGTTCTGATATAGGTGAAATCCATTTGCCTG
>JAJRXL010000506.1 GCA_024276335.1 Bacteroidota bacterium | reverse complement strand
GAACGGGCGCTGGAGCGGTTTCATGGGAATCGCCGCATGGCGGCGCAGGCGTTGAAAATCAGCGAACGCACGCTTTACCGAAAAATCAAGGAATATGGATTGTGACGGCGCATAAAAAAAACGCTCGACTTTCTGTGATGTTTTTGTTTTCCCGTATGGCATATTTTTGTACTTTGATTGTTGCCCTTTCTGGTTGCGCCGGGTGCCCATATTCATTCACCGGCGCCGCCGTGCCGGATCACTGGAAGACCATTGCAATACCATTATTCGACGATGCAAGCTCCTATGGTGAGCCGGGTTTGCGAGAGCGCCTGACAAATGCCGTTATTGACAAAATCCAGCAGGACAATATTCTCCAATTGGGAGACGTGGCCTCAGCCGATGTTGTCCTGAAAGCAACCATTACCTCTGTTCAACCGGAGAAGGCATTGGCTATCAGGGGACAGGGAAACATGGAGCAGGCGTCGCTATTGCGCTTCGAGATTACAGTAACGGTTCAACTGGACGACAAGGTCTTGAACAAACAGGTATGGAAAAAGACATTTACGAATTACGGAGATTACGAAGCCACCGGGGGTGGCATTTCCCAACGGGAACGTGGTATCGAACAGGCGATAGAAAAGCTGAGCGAAGATATCGTCCTGGAGACCGTATCCGGCTGGTGACGGATATTTATATAAGTTCCTCAAACAGGGTAGAGTAACGACTATGGAAGATTTGATACTCGGTGCGTACTTTACATCCTTGCTGGTATTATTTCTTTTCGGGTCGCACAGCTTCGTGATGATTTACTTCTACTACAAGCATGAGCAGTGGAAGCCGCGGAGTGATGAGGCACAGGGATTTGAACCTGTCGTCACGATTCAGCTTCCGATTTTCAACGAGCTGTACGTTGTCGAACGCTTGATTGACGCGGTTTGCAACATTGACTACCCGAAAGATAAGCTGGAAATCCAGATTCTTGATGACTCCACGGATGAAACCGTGGAAAAAGTTGCGGGACTGGTGGAGAAAAAACGCGAGCAAGGATTTGACATTGTGCACCTTCACCGCTCCAATCGTGAAGGTTACAAGGCCGGGGCGTTGCGTGAAGGATTAAAAGCAACGCGGGGAGATTTCATTGCGATCTTCGATGCGGATTTCGTTCCACGACCGGAGTTCCTTCGCAAGACGCTTCCCTACTTCACGAATCCGAAAATCGGAATGGTGCAGACCCGGTGGGAGCATCTCAACAGCGAGTACTCGTTTCTTACCCGCGCCCAGGCGATGGCGCTCGACGGGCATTTCGTGGTTGAGCAGCAAGTGCGGAACAAGGCGGGTTTCTTCATTAATTTCAACGGCACGGCCGGAATATGGCGAAAAACATGTATCATCGATGCCGGGAACTGGGAAGATGATACATTAACCGAAGATCTCGACCTGAGTTACCGCGCGCAGCTTCGAGGCTGGAAGTTTGTGTTCTTGAACGACGTCACCTCGCCCGCGGAACTCCCCTCGGAAATCAACGCGTTGAAATCCCAGCAATTCCGCTGGACCAAGGGGGCCATGGAGACGGCGCGAAAAATTCTTCCCCGTGTCTGGAAAGCCGATCTCCCGTTGCGAATCAAGCTGCAGTCAACGGTGCATTTAACCAACAACCTCGTGTTTCCGTTCATCCTTCTGGCGGGCATTCTTAACGTGCCGCTCATTTTCATCAAGCAGGGCGGCGCGCACAACACGTATTTCGCCTTCATGTCGATTTTTGTCCTGGCCTTCATCGGCTCGTTCCTCTTTTACCTGTATTCGCAGAAGGATGTGTACACGGATTGGCGTCGCCGAATTTTCCTCTTCCCGATATTCATGGCCGGGAGCATGGGCTTTTCGGTGAATAATACCAGGGCTGTGCTCTCCGGTATTTTCGGACGCAAGCGATCGGAATTCGTGCGCACACCGAAATTTATGATCGAGTCGGAAAAGGACCAGTGGGCGGGGAAAAAGTACGCGGGTACCAGTAGTAAAATACCGAAAGGCGTCTTCATTGAAATTTTTCTCGCCATCTACTGCTTCTTCGGTGTGGTGGCCTCCATATATTTCCTCGAAATCGCTGCCCTGCCGTTCCAGCTCCTGTTTTTCTTCGGATTCGGTCTGGTCGGCTGGATGTCCATTCAGCATGCGCGACTCACTCGCGTCTATGCCGCGTGACGTGGAATGTCCATGACTGCGGACGCGAAGAAACCTAACGATTTGAACGTCAACTTCCTTCGTGAGCACGTGCAAAGTAATCCCGGCTCGCCCTTGTTCGCCCGGCTTGCAGATGAGTACCTGGAAATGGGAAATCCGGGCGAAGCGTTGAAAGTGCTCCTGGAAGGCCTCCGAACCCATCCGGATTACGTAACCGCACACTTCATCCTTGCAAAAACATACCTGAGTCTTCGGCGGTATCGCGACGCTCGCGAGGAGTTGAACATGGTGGTACGGATGCTGCCCACCTGCGTCCCGGCCTACGAGTTGCTGGAGCGGTCGCGCGAACTGGAGCTCAACTACCCCCCTGTTGACGTGGTGGAGATCGAGGAAACCACCGTCCCGGAACCAGACGAAGAGGTCCCGAGCCTGCGTCGAAAGGGACGGCGGAAAAGCGATCGAAAAGACCTGATTCCGGGCGAAGAGCTCTTTACCAGCCCGGGGCACCGCTCACTCGCGCCTCCCTTGAAAAAAGCTCCTCCCGCTGCGTCACGCGTGGAGTCGATGTCCACCACCCTGGATATCGAATCGCTGGCCACGAGCCTGGAGAATGCGCGGATTCCCGTGATCAGGGAATCGGACCTTATCCCGGAAAAAAGCGAGCCGGAAGAGCAGAAAGTGGACCTGGAAAAACGCCCGGTGACCGAGACGCTGGCGAAAATCTATATCCAGCAGGAGAAGTATAAGGAAGCCATCATTGAGTATGAGCGCCTGATTATGAAAAATCCGGAGCGCACTGAATACTACCGTTCGAAAATCCGTGAGTTGAAGCGGAAGGAATCCGATACCGGGCCGCTCCCACCCCTGTTCTAAACCGAAGGTCGTTTCAACGTCCACATCGATCGTTTCGTTCTCATGCTGGAAATTTCCACCACAATACTTGTTGTCGTCGATTTTCAGGGAAAGCTTGCCCGCATAACGGATCGCAGCGAAACCGTGCTTCGGAATGCGCAAATCCTCATCCAGGGGGTCAAGCTCCTCGGTATTCCCCTCGTGGTAACAGAGCAGTATCCGCAGGGACTCGGTCACACCGTGGAAGAAATCGCCCGGCACATTGCGGACATTCCCGTTATCGAAAAAACCGCGTTCAGTTGCTTCGGCTCGGATGAATTCAAAGCCCGACTGGCCTCGTACCGGCGCAGGCAGGTTCTTCTCTGTGGTATTGAGACTCACGTCTGCGTGTACCAGACCGCCCGCGATCTGCTGGCCCATGATTACGAGATTTACCTCGTCACCGATGCCGTATCTTCGCGAACCCCGGAAAACCGCCAACTGGGTATTCATCGCATCGAGGAAATGGGCGGCATCCTCACCTCCACGGAAATGGCGCTGTTCGAATTGATGAAAGACACGCAAATAGAAGCGTTCAAACCCATCTCGAAACTGGTGAAGTAAAAGTCGGCGATGGTTTCTTCCTGACCTCTCCTCATGAAAAGCCATAGAATGTTTGTACTTTGCAGGGTTACGTGTTGGGCAACCTGAACAGGAACACCGTGGGTACGACATTTCGGGACATACTTCGTGAGCGCGTGCTTGTTTTCGATGGAGCGACGGGGACATCCCTGCAAGCCATGAATCTTTCCCCGGAGGATTTTGGCGGCGACGAGTACCAGGGATGCAACGAATACCTTGTCTTGTCGAAGCCGGAGGTGCAGGAAGAGATACACCGGAGCTTCCTCGAAGCGGGCGCGGACATTATTGAAACCAATACCTTCGGCGCGACGGACATCGTGCTGGCGGAATACGCTCTCGAAGACCGGGCGCGGGAAATCAATATTGTCGCTGCGCGTATCGCACGTCGCCTCGCTGACGAATACAGCACGAACGAAAAACCCCGTTTCGTCGCCGGATCCATCGGGCCCACTACCAAGCTTCCATCTCTGGGGCACGTCTCGTTCGACAGGCTTCACGCGTCGTACATGGAGCAGGTCGATGGTTTGATGGAAGGAGGCGCGGATATTCTGTGTATCGAAACCTGCCAGGATATTCTGCAAGCGAAGGCGGCGTTAATAGCGGTCATGGATTGCTTTCGGGAACGGGGCCTGCGCCTTCCCGTCATCGTTTCCATAACGGTCGAGACGACGGGAGCCATGCTCCTGGGTACGGACATCGGCGCCGCCCTGACCACTCTCGAGCCGTACGAGATCATTGACGCCTTGGGAATGAACTGTGCAACGGGTCCGAAGGAAATGGAAGAAAACCTCCGTTACCTGGCGGACAATTCCCCGTTCTCGATTTTCCTCATGCCAAATGCAGGTCTTCCCGAAAATGTCGGCGGCCAGACGTGTTACACATTGACACAAGAGGAGCTGCACGGTTGGATGAAGCATTACGTGGCGGATTTGGGGGCCCGGATTATCGGGGGATGCTGCGGCACGACGCCCGATCATATTCGTGCATTGGTGGACGTTGCGAATGAAGTCGCTTCCGCCCATCGAAACCCGGTGTTCGTTCCCAGCGTTTCCTCGCTCTTCACCTCCGTTCCCATGCATCTCGATCCACCGCCGGTGCTCGTGGGGGAACGATGTAATGCCAACGGTTCGAAGAAATTCAGGGAATTGCTCCTCGCCGAGGATTACGATACCATGGTGAACATGGCCAGGGAACAAGCGCGGGAAGGTGCGCACATTCTTGACGTGTGCGTTGCTTACGTCGGGCGGGATGAAGCGCGCGACATGACCGAAGTGGTTTACCGGTTCAACACCGTGATCAGTGTTCCCCTGTGTTTCGATTCCACCGAGTCCGCGGTGATTGAAACCGCCTTGAAGCTGTACGCGGGCCGTGCGATTGTCAATTCCATCAACCTCGAAGACGGGGAAACGAAGGCACGCGAGATACTGGCTCTCTGCAAGCGCTTCGGAGCCGCCGTCATTGCGTTGACCATCGACGAAGATGGGATGGCAAGGACTGCCCGCAGGAAACTGGAAGTGGCCGGTCGTCTGTGCACTCTTGCCGTCCAGGAGATGGGCTTGCGAGAGCAGGACCTGATTTTCGACCCCCTCACGTTCACGCTCGGTTCCGGCGACGAGGAGTATCGCTCTTCGGCGATGGAAACTCTGGAAGGGATCCGGTTGATAAAAAAGGAATATCCCCTGGTTAAAACCCTGCTCGGTGTCAGCAATATCTCGTTCGGTCTGGCTCCCCGTGCTCGCCATGCGCTGAATTCCGTTTTCCTTCATCATGCCGTGGAAGCAGGGTTGGACATGGCCATTGTGCACGCCAGTAAAATCATGCCTCTCTACCGCATTCCCGAGCAAGCGCGCCGACTTTGCGACGATCTTATCTACGACCGTCGTCGTTTCGGAAAAGCAGAGGTTTGAATGCCCGATACCGTATGAGCCACTCGCCTGTTATTTCTCCCAAGGGACGTAAAGCGCCGGTCTGGCTGGTCCTGACCATGCTGGGGATGGTTATTGTTGTATGGGGAGTAAACATTCCCATCTCGAAGCTTCTGCTCGCGTATTTCAAACCCATGAATTTCCAGGTAACGCGGCTGGTATTATCCACCGTGGCGCTCGCCGTTATCTTGCTTTTCAAGGAAGGTTTGCCACGGTTTTCTGCCGGCGACTGGAAACAGCTTGGAATCTTGACGTTGATGATGTACGTCCTCTACCAGATCGCGTTCGTGGAGGGCCTGGTTCTGACGCATGCCGTGCACGCTGCAATAATCTTCGCTTCAAGTCCGTTCTTCCTGGTGTTAATGGCAAGGTTCTGGGGCAAGGAGCCGGTTCCGCGCTATAAATACGCCATGTTGTTGCTTGGGATTTTCGGTGTTCTCCTCGTGGTCCTGGAAGGACG
>JAJRXL010000055.1 GCA_024276335.1 Bacteroidota bacterium | reverse complement strand
TGGATTCATTTTCACGGTGCATTTTTTCAACACCCACCTGAGGCCGGAAAAATTTCCCATGGACCTCGTGATCTTTACCGGCAGGTTGTCGATCGAAGAGCTCAAATTTGACAAGCCGCTGGAGTACAAGGAATTGGTGAAAAGTGGGAAGCTCGAGGAGCGTCTCGTAGAACCATATCCGCCTATCGTTTTACGAGCGGCTCGTATATTCGGGTGGGCGGCCCTTATAACCGGTATCAGCATCGTCATTTGGATCGTTTACGCGATGGTTTTTGCTTACCGGTAAGATACACGGCGGACAGATATACGGGGAACAAAAAAACGTGATGACGAGTCATCACGTTTTTTTGTTAAGGAACGGGAAAATCTTTCAGGTAACTTGCTGCCGGGCTTCGTCCCAGGGTGGAAGAAGCTTGAACAGGATATAGAGGATGACAATCGGCATTATCAGGATGATAAAGCTCACAAGGAAACCCTCCAGACCAAAAAAGGTCATCTTGTAGGTTGTCAGGCCACGAAAGCTCTTCGAGAACAATTGTCCGCCTATGACGACGTTCCATCGTGTGGAGAATATGCCCATTTGTACGAGGATAGCCGCGACGAAGTAGATTAATTTTTTCAGCTCGTCCGGGAGCTTGAATATCTTTGCCGCGGCAATGGAACCGAGGGGGATCAACATGCCGATCAGAACCTGGATAACGACTAGGCTGACAAACAATTTCCCTGAGACAAGCTCCGAGATGATATGGATGGACTCTTCCGATTCATAAACACGGTGGATGAAATCCAGCGTCTCGAGAGAAAAGTCTATGATCATTACGTAGAAAAGGTAACTCGCCAACTTGTTCAGGCACAGCATATCGATGGGTTTTCGCCGCATCGGTGTGACAATCATGTAGATGAGCAGCACCAGTGCAATACCGGAGACGATCGCGGAAAAGAGGAAGACGATGGGCATGAGTACGCTCGACCAGAAGGGGTTCGCTTTGACGGAGCCGAAAATAAACCCGACGTACCCGTGAAGCAGGAACGCCGACGGGATCCCGATTATGGTAATCACTCGCACGCTCTTTTTGTCAAAGCGGATGGCTTTTTCGGAGACATCGGAAGAAAACAGGGAAAGAAGCTTGTGGATCCACTTCATCAACCCTTTTTCCTTGCGGCTCCACATGATGAGGTCTTTTCTGTAATCGAACCAGATTTCCAGGAGCAATACCGCCATCAGGTACCAGGCGTAAACGAATCCGAACATGGCCATGGCCGAACTCGTGTTCGGTGTCAAGAATATTTCATACGATTTCTCCGGGTGTCCGAGGTGTCCCAGCAGTGGAAGCGGAGCAACGATAAGGAAGGCCAGGGCAGTCAACAGTGACATGCGGTATGTCGGTTGCAATTCCTTGACATTGAAAACTTTTACCAGGGACGCCAGGATGAATGCGCCCGCTACCAGACCGGTCAGGTACGGGTAGAGGACGATAAGGAGCCCCCAGTGCAGCTCGATCTCGTTCGGGAAAATGTATCCGCTGACTTCTTTCAGCAGAGGGGTCAGGTGTTGTACGATATCTTCCAACGTTAACTTACCTCCATGTCAAGGTTGGCATAATAAACCTTTGGTTCGGTGTTCAGGTTCGGTTTGAGGACGTTGATATTGTGCATGCGTTTGAACCGGACGAGGGGACTGGCGCCTTTTTTCAGTTCACCGAAGATTCGCGCCTGGGTGGGGCAATTCTCGACACAGGCAGGGCTCATGCCTTTCGTGATGCGATGGTAGCAGAACGTGCATTTTTCCGCCGTTCGCGTTACAGGGTGCAGGAATCGTGCGCCGTACGGACATGCCTGGATACAATACCGGCACCCGATACAGTAGTCGCTATCGACGAGGATAACTCCATCCACAGTCTTGAAAGTAGCGCCAACGGGACAAACCTGGACACAGGGCGGGTTATCACAATGGTTGCACAGTTTTGGCACGAAGAAACTGCGAATGGTCTGTTTGTCGGAAAGTTCCGGTTTAAAGCTGTCGTAGCCGCCGTTTGGACTGGAGACGCTCACGCGTCCATTAGCCTCGATTTCGTAGCGCTCCACCCAGGTGCGGAAGAAGAAGGGCAGCCTGGGAACATTGTTCTCCTCTTTGCAGGCGGCAACACATCGACCGCATCCGATGCAGTCGTTGATATTGACACCCATGCCCCAGAGATGTTCCGTAGCGTCGTAGCCGTCGGCAAGGAGCCAACCGGATTTTTTCTTGGGCTTTTCTTGCGACCCGGAACGGCCCGGTATGGCGATTGCCGCGACCGAAAGCAGGAACATTTTGACAAATGAACGTCTTTTCTGCGATTGGTTTGTGAAGTTAAGAATTTTCAGAATGTTCATGGGAATTCATCGTGCTCGTTGAAAGTTACGGGAGGTGTGGATAGTGACACTGCCAACAGACGTAGCGTTCGCCGTGGGAATCAATATCTACCTGCGGAATACCGGCGACAGACGGATCGTCGCTGGCATGACAACCGCCGCAAAATTCACGCTTGGTCGGTTTGGTCGGGTGGTACATGCGCGGGTTGGTGAAGTGTTCATCCGGCGCATCGTGACACCGTACGCAGGGCACGTAAACGTGGTGCGAGACCATTTTCGAGCGGGCGATTGACGCGTGGCACCCCGCACAGTCCTTAGGTTTTTCCGGTGGTGTTGGATCGTGCGGGTTATGGCAGGTAATACAGCTCTTCATAGGATTATGGGATTCGGAAACGATTTGCGGAAATCCCGTGGGCCGGGAAGAGAGGTACTCGTGACATACGATGCAGAAATCACGTCCTCGGGGGATACGTAACATATCGGTTTCCTCTTCCTCGATATGGACGGCAGCCGGGCCATGGCAGACTTCGCAGGCGACGTTTCGGTGATAGCTGTTCCCCTTTTTCTCAGCGACTTCTTCGTGGCAATCTGTGCATACTTCATGGCCTGCGTAGCGAATGGGCTGCGCGACGATATCTTGTAGAGCGGAAGCACGAAAATGCCCCAATTCGCCAAAATCGGGGGGTACGAGTTGTGGCCGGACGACCAGGAAAACCGCGAGCAGGATAGCAGCCAGGACAACCAACCGTTTTGCCTGCTCTGGTATTTTTTTCCAGTATGAAATCATATCCAGTGCTGATATTGGTTGATAAGAGAAATTATTTTTATGATGAAAAAAAGAAGGAATATAATATTTTCAATGAACAAGATATCTTAGTATAAAATATATTAATTTCCTGAAAATACAAAACTGCATTACCGTCTGTTCTTGATTGTTGTGTACGGTGAAAATCGACTGCATTTACGGGTTGCCCGTTGCATTCGTGTCACCGCTCCTGCTTTATTTGCGGGTCACGGTTCACCATTGCGGGCACGTCGGTATGCTTGCAACGGGGAGGGCGTCTCGTGGCCGGGCCCGGGAGCGGATGCACGGGGGGCTGAACGGGGCGGATCAATGTGCAAAACGAGCAGCACCTTTACCTGAAAAAGGGCCGGGGGGCAAAAATTGTGTCCTTTGATTTTAGTCGGTAGAGGTGTATTTTCGTTTTGGAGTAACAACTCTGTAATTATCAAGATATGCTACTCATACTTGCTTGGTTCATAACGATTCGCAAATCAGAGTTCGCTTCGAACTTGTCAACTCCATTCTTGAATCTTCCATAAAAATCCTTCCGAAACATTGAAAGAAATACTGCTTCACAGGATTAATCGTGTCCGGAACTGGTACCGGCGCGGCCGGAGACCATCGCGGTTTCTGAAATACTTTTTCACCATCCTTATTCTTCTCCTTATTCTCGTTGGCGCGTCGGCGGAATTCACTTCCCGTCCTCAATTTTGTCCAACGTGCCACTACATGGAGTCGTTCTACAATTCGTGGCGCCAGTCGGCTCACAACAACGTGTCATCTGTCAAATGCCATTTCGAGCCGGGACTTGCCGGTACGGTTCGCGGAAAACTGGAAGGCCTGGTGCAGGTTGTGAAATACGTTTCGCAAGCCTACAGGAAAAGCAAACCCTGGGCGGAAATCCCAGACGCCAGTTGTCTCCAGAGTGGGTGCCACCAGCAGCGCCTGTTGCACGGCGATGTTACCTTCAAGGGGGTGCACTTCAACCACCGTCCTCATCTGGAGCAGATGCGCCGCGGCAAAAAACTCCGATGCACGAGTTGCCATTCGCAAATCGTCCAGGGAGAGCATATAACCGTAACAGAGAGTACGTGCTTCCTCTGTCATTTCAAGAAGGACCCGTTGCTGAACCCTATCTACGATTACCGGTACGACACGGAGCAAGTACTCTTCCGCAAAAAAGAACGCGCCCAATTTAAACGAATGTCCACTTGCACGACGTGCCATAACTGGAAGAAAGTGCCGGAATCGGTGCGAAAGGAGTTCCGCTATGATCATACTTCGGTTATTAAGCGGAATTTGGGATGTTATGAATGCCATACCAATGTTATCAGTGGCGAGGGAGAAGTTCCTAAAACACAGTGTTTCAAATGTCACTTCGAGGATGAACGGCTTGAACGGTATGATGACCATACCTTGATTCATGAAAAGCACATCACGGAGAACAAGATCGAATGCGAAAACTGCCACTTCCCCATTGTCCACAGGGTAAAGAAAGTTGATCCGTCACAACCTCCGGACTGCAATTCCTGTCACCCGGGGACACACGAAGGCCAGGTTAAGCTCTTTGCCGGGACGGGCGGAGAAGATGTTAAAAGCATGCCTAACCCCATGCACGAGGCAGGCATTAATTGTCGGGGCTGCCATATCTTCCACACGGAGAATATGGTCAATCACACCGAGACATATAAAGCCAGCGGCTCTTCATGCGATCATTGTCATGGCATCGGGTACCAGCGCTTGCTGCAGGAGTGGACCACGGCGGCCAAATCCCAGATGCGGGTTTTGGATAAGGTGTATCGCTTGGTGACGGCGCGTGTGCGCGCTCGCGGCAATGCGGAGGTGCAGCATTTGATCTCGAATGCGAAGAATAATATCGAGCTGGTCCGATGGGGAAAAAGCATCCACAATATCCAGTACAGCAACAGCCTGATGATTTCCGCTTATAACGACTTGAAAAAAGCGGCGGAGTTGGCGCGCGTGAAACTCCGGTTTCCGAAGCTGATGAACCTGGAGCAGACGATCCCCTCAGCCTGCGTTTCCTGTCATACGGGCATCATCACGATCAGTAAAGAGAAGTACGGGTTGATGTTCCCGCACAAGAAACACGTGTACGAAAAGAAAATCCCCTGTTCGACCTGTCACTCGAATCGGCGTAAGCACGGCGAGCTGATATTGCGTCGGCAGGATTGCATGAATTGTCATCATAAAGCTTTTCCTTCGCAGGCGGGAATAAAATGTGCGACCTGTCATCAAACACAGGTGGCGGTGTTTTCGGGCACCGTGGCTGATCCGCAGGAACCTTCGATGAAATCGGAAATCGGTTTGTCCTGTGAAGACTGTCATCTCACCGAGAAAGGCAAGGTGATACGAGCAACGGGCTTCACGTGTGCAAAGTGTCATGATGAAGGATACGGAGATGTTCTGCATGACTGGCAAGATGAGGCGCAGGGTGCTATGAAAAAACTCCGCCAGATATTAACTTCTCTTAAGAAGAAGGATGCGCAGAAGTACGCACGCGTTATTGCCGATGCGGAAAAAGTACTGACAACCTTTGCGAATGACCGAAGCCGAGGAGCGCATAACCCCGACTACTTCTCATCAAAGGCGGAAAAGTTAATTACGCGAATGAAGGAACTTTCAGGTGATTGATCCGATACAACCCAGTGCTAAACTCTGATTCTTCATAGATCGATTCTATGTCCCACGTATCAACAAACAAGGAGTTCATTATGAAAAACATCCTGTTCTTTGTTATTACCGCATCGCTGGTTTTCAGCATGTCGTTTGCGGTACCTTCAAGTGGAGGAAAAGATTGCAAGTATGCTGGAGTCAAGACCTGTAAGGCGTGTCACAAGAGCAAGAAACGCGGCGATCAGTATTCAGTCTGGGCAAGCAGCAAACATGCCAAAGCTTTCACGACGCTCCAGACTGCCGAAGCGGACAAGATTGCCAAGAAGCGTGGTTCGGATAAACCGGCAGCGGAAACCAAGGAATGTCTTTCGTGTCATGTCACGGGATACAATGTTGACGGTGCTGAATTCGGGAAAAAATTTAAGAAGGAAGACGGCGTCACCTGTGAAGCTTGCCACGGCCCCGGTAGTGCGTACAAAAAGCTTCACAACAAGAAAGACAAGAAAGACCAGGCCAAGGAAGCTTGCTTTACTGTTCCGAGTATATCCGATGGCTCTGCCAAGAACCTTTGCGTGAAGTGCCATAACAAGAACAGCCCGAGCTACAAGGGATTTGATCTGAACAAATTCTGGTCGAAAATCAAACATCCGATGCCGAAATAATTTTCGGTGGAATGTTATACCGGGGTCCATGCGACCCCGGTACTATTTTGAGCCCGTATTTCCCATGACAGAACTGAACCGGTATTTTGAAGCTATTCGCAGCCGTGTATGTGTCATCTGCATGGAAGTGAACGAAGAAGGAAAATGTACCCTTCACGGAAAAGACCGGTGCATCGTTCAGAAAGCTCTTCCCCGGATCGTTAACATTGTCAACCGGACCCACGGTACAGTTCTCGAAGATTATCTGGTGCAGTTTCGCAACGTCGTATGCTCTTCCTGTTACCCTGGCGGAGAAAACGAATGCATCTCGCGGCACGAGATCGCATGTGTTCTCGATCGTTATTTTGCATTGGTTATTGAAACCATTCAGGGCGTCCAATTTCGAGAGGCTTCATAGCCACGGGTTTGCTCCGGGTGTCTTTTCGTACGAACGAATGCAGGATTATCGCGTTGGAAGAAACTGTTGGCTGAATCTGCAGCAGGGAGGCTGATCACGTATTTCACTTTGGCACATTCAATTACATCAGGGAGTATTGCGATGAAACTTGTCCGAACCGGGTTGGTTTTTTTACTCTTGTTTGGACTGCATTTTCCTCTCAGCAGCCAGGTCCTGGATGGCAAGCTCTCCACGTCGTTCTACGGATGGGAAAGACAGGATACTACAATGGGGGGAACGCAGTATTTACGAGGGTACGAAAACGTCCAGGTGAATTTTGGAACGGGTTCCGTATCGTTTCACACGTACATCCAAGGTTCTTCGGATTTGCAAAACAAGATGTCCGGGGATCCCAGGTTGAAGATGTTCAACACCTACGTGGATGTACGCGACATTGCGGGATCGATAGCAATTCGCCTGGGACGGCAGCAGGTGTATGCGGGCGTTAACTATGGAACGGTGGATGGCGTAAAGTTGCAAGCCGCTCCTTCGTCGAAACTACGGCTTATGCTGTATGGCGGGGGGTTGGCCCCTGCCGACTTGAGGACGGATTTCTTTAATAACGTGGCAGACAATTTCCAGGTCGGTGGCTACCTGCTCTTTCAACTCTCACCGCGTACGCATTTAAGCCTCAGCTACATGAATCGCCACCGTGAATCGAAACCATACGAGGCTTTTCGCTACGACGCGAATATGGGTCTCGTTCCGACCATGATTGATTACGGGTCACGCGCGAACCAGTACCTGAGCTTCAGCGGTGATTACACATCCCAAGAACTCTGGTTGTTCGGCAGGGTTGATTATGACATCAATTTCGAGGACCTGTCGCGTCTGGAATTGACTTCCCGGTACCAGATTTCGCCGACGTTGGGATTGGTCGCCGAAGGATACTATCGGAAAAGCCAAATCGCATACAACTCTTATTTCAGCTTGCTGGAGCGTAGCGCCACGGGTGAATTTGTCATTGGTGCCGACTACGCGATAAATACAAACATGAACCTTCTCTTCCGATATTCCGGCGTCGTGTACGAGGATGATTTTGGGATGCGGGTGATAACCGGGATTTCCTGCCGGTACCTGACTTTCAGTTATACCAAGGACTTGAGTTATGATGGCGAACTGGATGGATTCAGTGGTCGTTTGCGATACCCGGTTTTCGACGGCAAGGTGGTTCCCAACGTGGGAGCCGCGTATTCGCGTTATGCGCTGGCGGATGGTATCGAAAAGTTATCGACTTTGGCGCTCTCCGGCGGTCTGACGGTTCGGCCCTGGAAAATGATTTCCCTGGATGTACAGGGCCAATACCTGACGAACCGGATTTACTCGTCCGACATGCGCCTGTTTGCCCGTGTCAATTACTGGTTCGCGAACACCTTCACATCGATGAAGGAGGGGTTGCAATGATGCTTCAGACACGATTGTATTTCGCTTTTGCTGCGATCCTTGCCACCGGTGTGGGAGTACTCGGTTGGGCGTCGGACCCCGGTGACCTCTTCGGCTCAGACGGTCATATAAGGTTCTCTCATAGGACACATATTGAAAACGAAGTTGACTGCACGACGTGCCACGATGCGACGGAGAGCGTTTCCGCGAAGGACAATCTCGTACCGAAGCCGGAAGTATGCGTCGATTGTCACGACGAGTCCGATGTCAGGGAATTTTGGAAACTGGCGACCGATGATCCACTTGATAAATCGTATATCACCCCGGTCGGCCGCGGCTTGTATTTCAACCACAAGCGTCACGCCGATGATTTGGCGATGGAGTGTACCGAGTGCCATGCAGGTATTGCTGCGGCGGAAAACGCACCCGACCGGAAACCATATCCCTCGATGGAAACGTGCACGAGCTGTCATAACTCAGCGCGTGCGGAAGTTCGGGCGACTGGCACGATTTCAAAAACAACGGGCGCGACGGGGATGTGTGAAAATTGTCATGTTACGCTTGCAGGCTTGATTCCGACCACCCATCGGCGTGTCAACTGGCAGAAAAACCACGGCAGGATTGCTCTCATGACCGCGGAGCAGGAGAAATGCGCATCCTGTCACAGCACGAGCTTTTGCCAGGAGTGCCATGCGCCCGGTAACATCGTCCCATCACCGTCGTCATCGGATAATTTTGCAATGCCGTTCACCGCGCGGCCGGGAAGCATGGACGACGGGAAAAACCTGACCTTGCAATTCCGGCATAGTCTCAACTATCGGTACACCCATGGCTTCGACGCTCGCGCTCAATCCAGCCGGTGCACGACGTGCCACGAGCGCGAATCGTTTTGTACTCCATGCCACCAGAATGGACTTGACGGGAACGGCGCCCGTATTCTTCCACAATCCCACCAACTGGCGGGTTGGGCGAGCGTGCCCATCCCCGGGACTTCGTCCTTGAACAGGCATGCCCGGGCGGCAAACATGGACCTGGAGAGCTGCGTCACTTGCCATGACGTGCAGGGACAGGATCCAGTATGCGCCGCGTGTCATTCCTCCGGCGTCGTACCAAGGTGAAGGAGAATCAATCATGAAAGGAATTCAAAGTTGTATTCTCGCTGTGCTTGTTGTTTCCGGGCTCATGATCGGTTGCAGCAGCGAGCTTAAAGAACCGCTCCCGTCTTCCCCTGAGACCATCGGGGTCCATGCCGAGGGCTGGGGTGGGACAGGAACCTCGAACTATCACGCCCAGTATGCCCGATCCCTGAACGGTGATTATTCCTATTGCCTCCGATGCCACGGAACCGGCAACCTTACCGGTACCGCCGGGTCGTGCAATGCCAGCGGTTGTCATGGTCCTGAGTATCATCCGTCGGGATGGACGACGAAAGATTCGCCCGAATTCCACGGCGCGAACCTGAAGGACAGCGGGTTTGATTTCACGCAGTGCACAACTTGCCACGGCAAGGACTTCAGCGGCAGCCTGCTTTCAAATGACGCCTCGTGCAACAGCTCGGGGTGTCACGTACAGGCGGATGGCGGTCCCCAGGCGTGTTACACGTGTCATGGCGATCCCGCCACCAAGCGCGCGAATCCGCCGAAATCCCTGGACGGGGCTCTTTCCTCCTCCGATTCCAGGGTTGGCGCGCATGTCAAGCATCTCTACGAGATGAAGAAAACGGTCGATCTTTCTTGTGAAACCTGTCACCATGTGCCGCAATCCTACGATGATCCGCTGCACGTCGATTCCACAACGCCGATGCAGGCGGAGGTGAGATTGCAGGGCCTTGTTGACACAGTAACGGTAGGAACACGAGGTACGCCGATCTACAAT
>JAJRXL010000054.1 GCA_024276335.1 Bacteroidota bacterium | reverse complement strand
TCATGAAGGGCGCCGCCATGGCCCAGGTCCCGGAGACGTCGGTAATCCCCGTAATCGTCACGCTGCCGTGCAGCGAAGTGGCAAAACTTGACACGGGCGCCCACCGGCCTCCCGGCGTTTCCTGCCGCCAGCCCCGCAACGCGTCCGTGTCAAGGACGCGCATCAACCCAAGGTCGTTAATCGTGTAATAGAGCCGGATATCCACGTCGGGATTCGGTTCCGTCGTCGCGAAGGTATAGTACCGCGCGGGGTACCGCATCCGCCGGATGCCGTACGGGAGCCGGCAGGGATGGAGCGTCACCGTGAAGCTTTCCAGGGGGCCGGCGTTGCTCTTGACCGCCGCGATGATCTGCCCGTACCAATTGGTGAATAACGTATAGCCCGCCGTGTCCACGGAGCGGGTGACGGTCACGGGCGAAGGAGACACCGGTTCGACGGCCACGCGCACGGTGAAGGTAAACGGCGAATTTTCCGCCGGCACGTGGGTGATGCTGTCGTACGCTGTGATCGTGATGAAGCGGAAATGCACGCCCGTGGCGAGCCCGTCTCCGTCCACGCGGAATTGAAGATCCTCGCCTTCCGCGCCCGTGGGGTTCAGGAGCGTGAGAACCGCCTTCACGGCGTTGCCGTCGCTCGAGACGGCGCTCCACTGCATGTTCGCGATATTCACGTCGGCGTTCGCGTTATCCACGCGTAATGTCCTCGTAAGCGCGCGGTTCGATTTCGAATCCCGGCAGCCGAACTTGATCAGTGCGTACTCCTCTTCAATCGTGATTCGCGGCGGATAGTACACCCCGGTGACGGCTGTAACGCCCGCGTTGTTGAACGGCGCCGGGTCGGCGTAATCAGCGGAAACAACCGCCAGGTTCGTTATTTGAACACCGTTCGGAATGATGGAATGTACCCGCACGGAGTACGCGAACACCGCGGTATCTCCAACGGCGAGGCTGGAGTCCGCGCACCGGATCACACCCGTTTCCCCGACGGCGGGCGTGACGCAGGTCCACCCCCCCGGGGCGCTCATCGATTCGAACGTGACCAGAGACGAAAGGCTGTCCGTGAGCACGACGTTCGCCGCGTCTTCCGGGCCGTTGTTCACCACGCGAACCGTGTAGCTCATCACGTCCCCGGCAAGGACGGAATCGACGGACGCGACTTTGGCAAGAGCAATGTCCGACACGTCGTGGATGATCATTGTCGTGTCCACGGCCGCGTTGTTGAGCGGGTAGAGATCGGGCTGGTCCGCGGCGACGACAGCGAATTGCGGTATTGTATCTCCGACCGGAGCTTTGACGAACACTTCCAGCAGGATTGTCGCCGACTGTCCCGGCGCGATCGATCCTAAATCGCAGACCACCTTCCCCGTATCGCCCACGGCGGGCGAGATGCCGGAGCCCTGGCTTTGCTCCAGGGATAAAAATGTCGTGCCCATGGGAATGTCCTGCTCCAGGCGAACATTGGTCGCATCGACGGGACCGGAATTCGTGACCGTGATGGTCGCCGTCATCGGCCAGGAGGTCGCGGCGAACTCCGGCGCGGAGATCGTTACGGCCACATCAGCCGGCATCCCCCCGCCGTACGTTTCACCATTCTTGCTTATCGACAGGAGATAGTCGCCTGAACCGGTTGAGTCCGCTTTCCCGCTTCCGATGAAGACTTTCACGTAATATATGCCGGTTCGGTCCACCCGGTACGTCAAGCCCTCGGCTGGCGAAAACGGTGTAATTGCACCGAGATTCCCGGGATCCGAGACGTTCGAAGCCAGGGCCCCGTCGTCATCCACCGCGATGAGCTCCCTGCCCTGTTCGTCGAGAAGGGAAAGAGCCAGGTCCACCGGCGTGCTGTCCCGCAGGGGATTCGCGTCCACGCTGACAAAGAGCAGGTCTCCTTCGTACGCGATGAAACCATAGACATCGACATCGGATGAAGGGGACGGCCCGGACAAGTTTCCCAAGAAGTAGTTGTTTCCCGCGTGCGTTCTCACGGACGGCGAATCATTCGGCTCGGTTTCCACCGTTGCGCTGTCGAGGGGTGGTTGAACAACTGCGTACAAGCGGTACGGCTCCGAAACGTCCCCGGGCGAATACTGGCTCACGCGCAGGTACGCGGAATCCGTCGGGAGCACGACGCCCGCCACATTAGCCGCATTGGCGCCGAAAGGAGAATCGTTATCGGAATCATCATACTCGAGAACAGTGGAATTGTCCGTAACCCGAAGATCGAAATCCGTGGAGCTGCCCGCCACGCCATCGACCAGGGCAAAAACCCTCGATCCCGTGGGAGACGCCCCTATGGAGTAAAAATCCGCGTCGCGGTTCGGCACGATCGAGCCTTCAAGCGCCCCGTCCCAGCTATTGGCGGAAGCCGGGGAATCGTTCGGCTCCGATTCCCGCTTGCACGTATTGACTTCGATGGTGAAATCACTTCCCTCGCCGAACCGGTGACTGTCCACGTAAATGTAAATCGTTTGACCATCCGCGAGAGAGAGACAGAATATCTCCTCGGCGCTACTCGATGTCGAACGATTTACCGCGCCGATGATGTCGGTTACGGTAACGATGGAAGAATCGGACGAGCAGGAAGATGACGCGTAGAGAACGAGATTGTCAAGGAGCGTATGACCCGTAACGCGGATGGAATACGTATCCGCCGCCGGAGCGGTAAAGACATACACGACATCCCGGCCTCGGGCGGTGGAACGCTGTTGCCCCGTCCCTTCGAAGCCCACGAATCCGGTGACCTGGTAATCGTTCCCGGCGAACGTCGTTGTTCCCTCGAGGGGGATATTCAGAACCAACGGTAAAGCATCGGCGCACAGGTCGTTCGCGGGCGGCTCGTGTTTATCGACGGCCAATTGCACCGCGGTTTTTCCGGGGTACGGTCTGGTCGAACCGTACTGCCAAACCACGATGTAATACGTGGTGTCCTTGAGAAGAAAGGCCGTTACTTCGGCGAGGAGCGATCCGACTCCGCAGCCGTCGTCGTTGCACCCTCCATCCAGGCGCGTAAACGGGCCCGCGCATCCGCCGGACGAGGTGTATATCGCGATCACGTCATCCTCGATCGTCGTGCCCGGGGCTTTATCCGTGCAAGTCGAAAACGAATAGAACCCAGAGTCCGCCGGCGTAAACGTGTACCAGATGCTACGGGAGACGAACGTCTGGCAGTCCGGTACGGGAGGATCTCCCGCGGTGGTGGCATCGCTGATATCGGGAACGACCGGCGCGAGGTACGGAAAGGGTCCGGAGGAGGGAAGTACTTCGGCCCCGGAACACTGATCATTGGAAGGAACGGTAAAAAACGTATGCGAAACGGGCTGAACAACACGTTCCGGCTCGTTTTTTACGCGCTGTTTTTCCTTTGCATCCGGGATTCTCTTTCCCGGGATATCAGGTATGAGGGGGCCCTGCCCTGCGGAAAGAGTAATACAAACAAGGAATAAAAATAGAAAAGCCTTCGTAAGAATGTTCATTTTGAGACGTGTTTCGATAGTGGATTGCGATTGTTTTTCACTCAACGTCTTCTCAATAACGTGATTCTATATCAAAGAGAGTATGTGCAAAGGATACACATCTCCCTGTTTTTCTATTTATCCCGTACTCTTTCCTGTGAATATCCTTCGACGGTAAAAACGAATGGTACGCAAAAAGCAAAAGATACCCCTCCTTCGCTTGCAGATGTACAGAGCCGTGGCCCCTTGGTCCTTCCGCTCTTCAGCAACCTTGCAGATCGAATACGATCGAAAGCTAAATGGCACCCGACCCTATATTAAGAATATAGATCATCATTTTTATGGTGTCAAGTATTTTGTCAACATTTTTTTCAAAAAAGAAACTATTGCCTTTAGTTCTTTTTCTGATTAATATAATTGTTTCCTCCCAAAACCATTGTCTTCGATTACACTATTCTCGGACAGGCGGGAAACAATCTCCGAGCCTTACCACATTGTTCCATCCGCCTGCGATGGATTCGAAGTGACAATGCATCCGAAGGTGGTTCGGAAGTTCCTATATGTAACTTTTCGGCATCCAATAATACAGTATTGTGTTCAGGGTGTGATCCGAATATTGATCGAGGATTTATCGACAACGGCGGGCTTGCCCGGCCCCTCCCGACAAGCTGCAATCTTTCAATGCTCCCTTTGTGCTATTGCACATCTCCTCCCCCTGCATTATTATGCGAGCAAATTAAACGATGCCTGAAAACCCCATGACCGTGCGAAACATTTCCATAATCCTTGCTCTGATTGTCTTTTGTACGGTATCCCTTCCGGCCCAGGAAACCCGGTGGTACTGGCAAAACCCCACGCCCACCGGCAGCAACCT
>JAJRXL010000505.1 GCA_024276335.1 Bacteroidota bacterium | reverse complement strand
CCTGGCAATCTACTCGCACATGATCGACGGCGGGATGTATACGCCAGACTATCCCCTTGGCCACATCATTTCGTTCCAGGTCGAGCAGTACATGAAGACACGTAGCATGGCGGTCGAAATGGAACGCATGTGCAAGATCGGCAATGTCTCGCCCGACCTGTGGATGAAGCTCGCGGTGGGCAAGCCGATTTCCACCGATCCCCTGTTGGACCAAGCCCGATGGGCGCTGGATATACTGGAGAAAAAGTAAGGTCTCGTCGTGGGCGTTCTATCGACGAATGATGACGTTTCTTGTCGCCACCGACCGGGCGGAAGCAACGACGACGTGGTACAATCCCGGAGCGAGTTCGCGCACATCGAGACTGAGCCGGTGGAAACCGGGAGCAAATGTACGAGGTCCGGTTGCCAGCGCCCTCCGTCCCGTGGCATCGTAAAGCGCAACCGCCAGCACCTGGTGCTCCAATGTCGTGATTCCCAGCGTCATGCGGCCCGCGGTAGGATTCGGATAAATTGCAATCTCGAAGTTCGAAGCAGCGACTGGTCTATTAACGGTTGACGTGACCGGGTTTCCTTCGACCGCCCCGATCGAACGTGGACGGTTAAATGGCATGTTCACGAAATCCAGGCGCGGCGCCGTGACGTCGTATCCATGCCCGATGGCCGGAGAATTGCCTCGCAGCGCAAAGTCCCCGTTCCCCGGATTCACGAGAAGAGGATCTTTCCCCAGGATGTGATCTGCATCGACTACCGGGACGTTGGGTCCGTTCCACGAAGGATTTTCGAAATTGTACCACAGGTTGTTGGAAAACGTGAACGTCCCCGGGGCGGTATTGGAACCGATGTTGACCGTCGGACTCGCGGCGCGGTTGCCCAGGTACACGATGTTGTTGCGGAAGGTATTGTCGCCACAGGGCAGGAACCCCTCCCGCGTGGTTTCCTGGAGGATGCGGATTGCCCACTTTTCGGGCAGGTAGATCGTGTTGTTGACGACCTCGCACTGCACCGCCCCGACGTATGCGATGGGCGCGATCGATCCGGTGAAGACGTTGGCGTACACGTATATCTCTTTCGCTTCGTAGTTCACCCCGGCAGGGCGATAGTATGGTTCACCCGTCGACCCGCCGATATTAATGCTCCGTTGACCACCGTTTATAAAGCGGTTCCGGTGGATGAGAATGTTCCTCGACCCGCCTTTTGCCTGGATGCAGTTTGAACCCGCGTTCGAAAACACGTTGCCGACAAAGACACCGTCGTGGCACCCGACCATGTCCACCAGGCTTCCTCCCCGGGCCCCGTTGGTGAACGAGCAATTGCGCACGATGAAATTGTCCAGGCCCGATAACTTCAGCTCGTCGTTGTTGCCCGAGGCGTCCATTTCCAACCAGCGACAATTCTCGATTATGACATGGTGCGCAGGTGTCGAATAATCACCGCCGTCATCGATATTGACGCCGTTGACGGTCTGTCCCTGGAAGGAGATTCCCTGTATCCGCACGTAGGCCGGATCAATGAAATGCCAAGCGGTGCGCCCTCCCCGGACCAGGACGTCTTCGCCGGGCGCCGCCATGATGGTGATCCATTGCGACTCGGTTCCCTGCAGGTTGTGGATCGTTTCGTTTCCGGCGTACACTCCCGCGCGAATCAATATCGTGTCCCCCGGCGCGGCATCGTCAGCGGCGGAACGAACCGTCGCATACGGTTTGTTTGCCCCGACTTCGAGAACCCGGCCAACCGCGCCAGCGCCCGGGCGGAAAACGAGGATCAGGCCGAGGATGACAGCCAGGTACGGGAGCTGTTTCCGGTGGATCCGGTAGTGAACCGTAAACGATCTGGATGTATTTTTCATAACAGTAGCCGATTGACTGGGAAAATGTAACCTGAGAATCGTAGAGCACGTGTAATATCAGGAAAAATGTTTTATCGCGGAATGACGTTTGGACTTGAATTTTTTCCTATAATTGCTAAGTTAGTGGACAGACTCCTGCACATGTCTGCCAACAATGCTGAAATCCGTCTGCCGATAATCATTCATGATCCAATTATAAAGTGGAGGTGTTCTCATGAGCAGAACTATTACGCGCAGCTTGATTCTCTTCCTGCTTGCCACAGGACTGGCGATGGCACAGCAGCATCGCCTGTACCTGAAGGTCGAGCCGGCCGGGGATCGGAACCACGTACTCGTCGTGAAGCCGGGGCAGAAAATTCACTTCACGGCCAAGGCCTTCGAGGCCGTAAGCTCCGGGCAGGCAAAGGAGGTGCGCATCGACACGTTGCACTGG
Organism: Bacteroidota bacterium; assembly: GCA_024276335.1. Lineage (GTDB taxonomy): Bacteria > Bacteroidota > Ignavibacteria > SZUA-365 > JAADGX01 > JAADGX01. The sequence continues at coordinate 1,385 of JAJRXL010000505.1, read as the reverse complement.
TCCGTCGCGCCATCGGAATTCGGCGCGTTTACGGCGACCGGTGATCTTACCGTCTCCGGGAAGGCCCCGCGAGGCACTGTAATCGCCAAGGCCGAGGTGGGCCGAAACACGCTTCATTTCAGCATGACGGTCGTGCTCGATCCCTCCGGGGGAGGTGGTGGACACTTTGAGTACACGATTTCCGGCACGGTGATGGACGAAGCGGGCAACCCGATCGAGGGAGCGGAGTTGTTCGCCCAGAATCCCCGTTCCCCGCTTACAGTGGGTTTTCCCGCTAAATCCGGACCGGATGGCAAGTACACGATAAAGCTTCCCGCCGGTATATACATCGTAAAGGCTTATGCCCGCGGTTACATACCGGAATACTACGACAATGTGCGGAAGGCGGACAAGGCAACCGAAATCAAGACCGACCCGAACAAAAAAGACATCACGGGAATCGACTTCAAGCTGGGTAAAGGCGGTTCCATTTCCGGGAAAGTCCTGGCCAGCGCTGACGGCTCGCCGATTAAGCGCGCTTTGGTTGTCGCCATGATACCGTCGAACGCGCCCAACCATCCCGGCGCATATTACCGCGCAAGCACGGATTCCGACGGCAAGTATTCTATCGAGGGAATGCCGGCCGGAAAATACATCGTCCAGGCATCGGCCTTCCATTATCTGCCCCAATACTACGACCACGTAAAAGATCCGGCCATGGCAACGAAGGTCGAGGTGGTCGAGGGAGCAACGAAGAACGATATCAATTTCGATCTCGACAAGAAAATCATCCCCCCCAAAAATCCCTACAAGATTTCCGGGTTTGTCAAGGATGCCGCCGGCGCGGGTATCGCCAACGCGACCGTCATCGTGGAGAAGAAAGTCAGCAATCATCCCGGGGGAAGGACATTCTACGGCCGAACCAACAAGAACGGCAGTTACAGCATTGCCCTGCCCGAAGGCACGTTCCTGGTGCGCGCTTCCGCGCGCGGCTTCCTGATGCGCTATTTCGACAACGTGAACAACCGCAACCAGGCTACGCCGGTCACCCTGAACGCCCAGAACACGGAGAAGAACGACGTGGACTTTGTCCTTCCCGTCGGTGGCAAGATCACGGGAACGGTCACGAAAGCGGCTGATGGTTCGCCGGTGAGAAGGGCCTTCGTTTTCGTCATGCCGGGGCCGAAGATGCCGCCGCACAGCAACGCGAACTTCGCCACCAAGACCGATTCGCTCGGACAGTACACCATCAGCGGGCTGGAAACGGGCGAATACGTGGTCGGCGTGAAGGCGAGCGGCTTCGAGCCACAGTTTTTCAACGGCGCAGCCACGCCGGACAAGGCCACCAAGGTGAACGTGACCGCCGGACAGACTACTTCGGGAATCGATTTTAAGTTGAACGCCCT